>JBFIIJ010000228.1:0-4642 GCA_041601315.1 Gammaproteobacteria bacterium | reverse complement strand
GGCTTTTTAACGACGCGATCTGGAAAGGCATTGTGATGTCGCATGCTGGCTTCTTTTGCAACGATATCTAAACCGATACCACCGATTCGAGACGCGGTTGAGGTAAAGTATTTATCGACGAATTTTTTATTCAAGCCTATTGCTTCAAAAATTTGTGCACCACGATAAGACTGAATGGTAGAGATACCCATCTTCGCCATGATCTTAACCAGACCTTTGTTAACCGCTTTGATAAAATTCTTAACCGCTTTTTGTTGTTCCATTTCTGGCAAGTAACCTTTGCCGATTAAATCGCCTAATGATTCAAACGCCAGATACGGATTCACACAACCGACACCGTAACCCAAGAGGACAGCGAAGTGATGTATTTCACGCGGCTCACCTGATTCCAGAACCAGACTGACTTTTGCACGCAAACCCTGACGAATTAAATGTTGATGTAAACCTGAGACCGCTAATAATGCAGGCATCGGCGCTTTGTCTTTATCGATATCGCGATCTGAAAGAATGATATAAGTAATACCATCTGCAATCGCTTTTTCTGCTTCAGCGTAAATTCTATCCAGGCCTGCTCTTATACCTTTACCATCTTCTGCAACGTTATAAGTAATCGAAATTAATGTGGATTTAAAACCAGGCATATCCATATCGCGTATGCGAGCCAGATCTTCATTGGTAATCACTGGCGACTTCAATTTAATCTGTCGACAATGTTCAGGCCCTGCTATTAATGGATTCGCTTCTCTTCCGATTGTTGAACTCACCTGCGTCACTAACTCTTCGCGAATACCATCCAGCGGTGGATTGGTTACTTGCGCAAACAGTTGTTTGAAATAGTCATACAACAAACGTGAACGGTTTGATAACACAGCTAACGCTGCATCGGTTCCCATAGAACCTGTTGGTTCCATGCCTTTCGCTGCCATAGGCGCCATCAGGGTTTTCAAATCTTCATGGGTATAACCGAACGCTTGTTGTCTTTGTAACAACGTTTTCGGATCAGTACCGTGAATTTGTTTTGGTTCAGGTAATTTTTCGATTGGGATTAAGTTTTCTTTTAACCACTTTTTATAAGGGTTCGCTTCAACAAATTCTTTCTTTAATTCATCATCGCCAATGATACGACCTTGTTTCGTATCAACCATTAAGATTCGTCCTGGATGCAGACGTTCTTTAATCTTAACGTTCTCTGGTGCAACTTCTAACACGCCTACTTCTGATGCCATGATGACAATATCATCATGCGTTACGTAGTAACGTGAAGGACGTAAACCATTTCGATCCAGAACCGCACCGATCACTTCACCATCGGTAAATGAAATTGATGCCGGGCCATCCCAGGGTTCCATTAAACATGCGTGGTATTCATAGAACGCTTTACGATCGGCATCCATTGTTTCATGGCCTGACCATGCTTCGGGAATCATCATTAATGCAACGTGTGGTAATGGACGTCCTGCCATGTGTAAAAATTCCATGACGTTATCAAATGTTGCTGAGTCACTACCGCCTTCTATAACGACAGGGAATAATTTTTGTAGATCATCGCCAAACAAATCTGATTCACATAAAGCCTGACGTGCATGCATCCAGTTTGCATTTCCGCGTGCGGTATTAATTTCACCGTTGTGTGCAACGTAGCGGAAAGGATGTGCCAAACGCCATTCAGGAAAGGTATTGGTTGAGAAGCGTTGGTGTACTAACGCTAATGCTGATTCAACATCAGGATCGCCGAGCTCAGGAAACATAGGTTCAATTTGCGAACCGGTTAACATGCCTTTATAGACAAAGGTACGGTATGACAATGACGGGATGTAAAATAATTTTTGTTCTGATAAATCTGAATTCCAGATCGCGTTTTCTATACGCTTACGAATAACGTAAAGCTTGCGATCAAATGCCGCCGCATCGAGTGATTCATTTTTCGCGATAAATATTTGTTTGAAGGTAGGTTCGTCTTTTACTGCTGAAGGTCCAAGTAATGAATCATCTGTTGGCACTTCGCGCCAACCTAATAAGGTTTGGCCTTCTTCTGCAATAATTTTTTCAAATGATTCCTGACAGAATTTTGATTGTTCAGGATCTTTTGGCAAGAACACCATGCCTGCGCCATAACTGTCTGTATCAGGCAGTTCGATACCAATTTCAGCACAGACACGTTTCAGAAACTTGTGTGGCTTTTGAATCAGGATTCCAACACCGTCGCCGGTATTTTCTTCACAACCACATGCGCCGCGATGGATTAAATTTTTAAGTATGGTTATTGCGTTGTCGACAATCTCATGGGACTTCTCGCCCTTCATATGCGCTACAAAACCAAGACCACAGGAGTCATGTTCTGTTAGGGGGTCATATAAACCTTGTTGTTCTGGTGGCTGCTTCATTCTGAATTCACTCTGTTTAATAATTTTTATTTAGCCATCTCGCTCTAACTCACGATGGGTAGAAAACATGCCGAGAAAGTTAGGGGGAGTCACTCTCAGGAAAACACCTGAAGGACTGTTTCGTAGTTCTTCGCTTATATCTTAGCCGGCTTTTCGTACCCCCACGAAAAGGGGGGAGAATTATAATAAAGCAGCCTGTTTATGTCACGGTGCAACATGAAATATTCTTGGAAAACAGCAAAAAAACATGGAACAGACAATCACGGAAGTTAGCGGCATTTACAGGCAAATAAGCCGATTTTAGCCGTATTTAAGCTTATTTTTTCTAGAATGAACTCAATCGCATGGTAATTAGATCTGTTATTGGACTAAATCTTTGATGCTTTGGACAGTTCTCGGCCACGGAGCCATTAATTTCGCCTTTGTAGGCAACGTCTCAATTGCAGCGACTGCCTGGTCACGATTCGCATAAAGTCCGTAAACCAGCACATGCCATTCCTTACCTTTGTTCGAGGCGGTAAATGAAATTATTTTATCTTTGTTGTCTTTAAATGATCGTAAATAGACATCTATCGTTTCTTGTTCGTAAGCGCCTATTAACTGCAAAACATATTTCTTGGGATCTTGCTGAGTTAACCATTTAATATCTTTAACAATGGATTCTGACTTAGGTTCTGGTGCTTTTACAGGCTCTGGCTTAGGCTCAGGAGCTTTAATAGGCTCTGGTTCAGGTTCTGTAACCGGTTCCGGTAATATTTGAACAATGCTTTTAGGATCTTCCGTCGGTGTGATAATAGGCACGCCACTTTCTATCACCTCTTCCTCGATTAATTCTTGTACTACAACTTCTTCGCTTACTTCTTTTACAGGTGGTTTTATATCTGACTCTTGAGCAATAATACGACCTTGCGCGTTATAGACAGTCACACCTGATTTATCATTCTGGTCTTTTACAATTTCGGGAATAACCGGCGCAGATAACTCTTCGATCGTGACCGGTTCCGGCTCAAGTTCTTCTGGTACATTTATTTCAACAACATCGTCCGGTTTTGTATCAACGCCATCTAATTTTGGCAGATTCAGTTTTATCGTTTGTTTTACTTCTACTTCTTCTGCTTGTTGTAATAGCGTTGCAATTCCAACGGACAGGGCCATTAATAAAGCCACAACAATAATTATTAACTTATTCTTTAAGAAAAACTCTTTTATATCGATTGATGTTTTTTTCTCTTTAACTTCTTCCGTCTTTTTTGCCGGGTCATCCAGATATTGATCGCATAAAGCATTTATTCTGCCGGGTAAGCCGTGCGATATGCGATGTATATGTTTTATTGTTTTATCATCAAATAAACTTAAGCCAGTAGCGTTATCAGTTGGATAATAATTTCGAATGTATTGTTCAGTTTGCTTATCCGTCAAGTTCGGCATTTCAATAATATGCAAGCTGTCAGAATCATCTCTATTGAGACCAGATTCTTCTAACTGTTCCAGAAATGAAGGTTCACAGAATAAACAGACATGAAGCACAGAAGCCTCATTCGATTGTTTTAATAATTCTAATAAATAAATTAATAAGTCTTCATCAAGCAGGTCAGCATTATCGATAAGTAACGCGGGAATTTGCTGCTTATTTTGACAACGTGTTAACCATTGATTTAAATCTGCCTGACTATAATCAGAATTTTGTAACTCATCGTTAACGGAACCTTCGATTACGGCTTTGATTATATCGTTTGGTTTACTGCTGATTGAAAGAGTCAAATTTCTTAAGATTAAATTAGACTCTTCTTGATTGAGTAATTCTTTAAAGAAGGTTGTTTTACCTGAGTCTTGCTCTCCTTTAACAACAACAAGCTTATTGCTGTATTCCAACAAATGTAAAATAAGTTCACTACGGTGTGTTAATTCCGGTGTTATAAAACAGTTATGTTGGTTTTTCCCTGTCATAAGTTTATCGACTGTTACATTGTTAAACTTTCTTATGCCTTATTGCCGCTAATTCTTTCATATTCAGCAAAAGCAAACCTGTCTGTCATTCCGGCAACATAGTCTGCAATTAATCTTGCGACTTTTAATTTATCATTATTTTCTGTATCAGACTTTATCACCTTTTGAATATCATCAGTTAATAATTCAGAATTACTTATATAAGCTTTAAAAAGATAGTCTACTGTTGATTTAGCTTTCTCTGCCATATCATTAACACGTTCATGTCGATATAGATTGTCTCTTAAAAACTTTTTTAAAATTTTATGCAT
>JBFIIJ010000227.1:0-4646 GCA_041601315.1 Gammaproteobacteria bacterium | reverse complement strand
CTAACGGACGATAACCACTAGATATATATTTTTTATATTCATCTAAATCGCTTTCTATATCTGGACTATTAATAATTAGTGGTTTAATGAAAATGACCAGTTCTTTTTTAGTATATTCTGCTCTAGTCGATTTAAAAATATTACCAAAAAAACCTGCATCTTTTGCTCCTGGAATGCCCGCATCACTGTCTTTTACTTCATCTTCCATTAGTCCGCCTAGTACACCGATTTGTCCATCACTCATTCTCAATACGGACTCCATTTCCCTAACAGCAATCTGAGGTACTGTATTTGTAATGGTGGCAGAGTTAGCAGGCGCTGTAGGTGTAAAAGTTGCATTTGGGTTTGGATCTACGACACCCTTTACAAATCGTGAAATTGTTGGTCTTACAACTAATGTTATCTCACCATTGGAATCAATTTGCGGAGTCACTGTCATTACTATACCAACCGGAACGGTTAGTGCCGTAGTATCTACTGATGTTGTCGGTTGCCCACCGGCAAAAGTAGCAGGAATCACTTCAGCATCGACTTCAAAATAAACTAGGTTTTCCACCACTTTCAATAATGCCGTTTGATTATTCAATACCATCATCTGAGGACTGGAGAGAATTTTAACGTCACCAAACTCATCTAATAATGTTACCGTAGCGCTAATGTTATCCGCATTATTTTGCGGATTAGTACCAATTTGATTATTAGCATCCTCATTGGTTTTAATCACAAATGAACTACCAGCAGCGGTAGCAAAACCTGCAAGGCCACCTGATGTTGCTGATGCTATTGTAAACAGTCCGGTGCTTATAGCATTCCAGTCAATACCAGCTTGGTATCTTTCGCTTAGTGTTACTTCAACAATAGTTGTTTGAATAAGCACTTGCCGTTTTGCACTCACTAGCACTTGGTCAATAAATGATTGAACCTGTTCATGTTGTGCTGCTGTCGCTCTCACTGTCAAAACACCTGACTCGGGATTTGGTATGACTGTATTCGTGACAGGGACATCTCCACCAGCTGCAGTCGATGATTCTTCTCCTAATATCGCCGAGATATTAGTGACTAATCTTGACCAAAAATGATGGGTTGATTCTGTACTCACATCAGTAGTTGAACTATTTCCTCCACCACTGCTAGAAGATTCACCAGCACCACTTGTAGAAGATATCTGTGTAGAAACTGTGCTTGAACTAGTTGTATCTCTGGACAAATTTACATAGTCAACTATGTAAGTACGCAAAAATGGCACATCCTTTGAAATCACTAAGTTGTTACCTTCCTGCACGTAACGCATATCAACTTGATTTGATATTCGCTTTAAAATCTGTGGTAAGGTTTGCTCAACAGCATTAATCGTAACAACACCCTCAATATCCGGATGAATATCAACATTCACTTTGGCATCACGCGCCAATGCAAATAATAATTCTTTTACCGGGACTTCATTCACAACAACCGTATAACGTTCAGGTGGTTCAACAGGCGTTGGTTCCGGTAGAACAGGTACTTGCTCAACAAGCTCTGGAATATTCGCGTCTATAACAGAAGGTGACTCTTCAGCATTAATATGCCCGGTAGACGGCTCAAAGGGTTTAGGTTCGATTTCTGCACATCCAAATATGGACATCATCACCGCAAACAAAATGATATTTTTAATCATTATTTATATTGCCCCCAATTTTCAGCTTTCATATGTTTATAACTCATTGGATTATAACTTTTTATCTTCTTTTAATGGACGATAAATGATTGTACTACAGAGTTCACAAGTAAGTTCACTTGCCATCGTTTTATGATTTATGGCGGTTTCTGATGGCAATATAGTCAATTGGTTAATCAATGCCATATCATCTTCCCCATGTTCACTCACAGCTTTTATCAAATCTCGAATTTCAAGCAAGCCACTTTCACTTAAAGCATCGTCGGTATCTGTTACTGCCACCGAGGCATTAGATTGCTCTGGGTAGAAAAAAACATTCTGTTCTATCATCTGCCAGCGTGCTTTTTCCAACTCATTCGCTGCAGGCTTAGCAACAAATTCACCACCATTTATATTCTCGCTAACAATAACATCGCTCCCCTGCTGAGTTTCTTCCGTAGAAGCCATTGTATGACTTTCTAATAAAGACTCATCAAAAGTTTCTTTTCTAGAAACACTCTCTTCTATTTCACGCGCTTCTTTAACAAGCATTAATGATGTATTAGCAGGCTGCAGAACGTCAGAACTTTCTAAATTAACTGCTGAATCATTCTGTCCAATCATGTTTGTATCGTTTTTAGCAAATCGTGTGAAACTCATATTAGTCAAGGCAACAACTAACGCAACAAAAACCACGGTTGATAAACTAATTAAACTCCAACGAAAAACAGGAAATTCATGCTTATCAACAAACTCCGTTTCTCGAGCAGCTAGCTTTACATGCTTTACTGAAACTGTATTTTGATTATCGGCATAACTGGCCAACAACGCTTTATCGGCCAAAATATTTATTCGTCGCAACAAACCATTAGAATATTTTGATATAGACTTTATCGCTTTATCGCTGAATAACTCGACCGAACGATAACCACAAGCTCGTAATCGTGAATTAATATAATCTTTTACTTCATTAGGCTTAAATGGAGATAAATAAAAGCTATAAGTAATTCTTTCTTTCAGTTGTCTGATTTCTGGTTTTGAAATCATAACGTCTAATTCTGGCTGACCAAATATTGCAATTTGTAATAATTTATTTTGCGCCGTTTCCAGATTACTTAATAAACGTATTTCTTCCAGTGTGGCAATAGGCATGCTTTGAGCTTCTTCAACAAAGACAACAATTTGTTTGTTTTCTGCATGTCGCTCAAGCAAGTAGTTCTGTAATGAATTCATTACTTTTAAACGACTGTCGTCTGGTTTAACTTTTAAATGAAGCTCAAAAGCAATGGCATGTAAAATATTATCAGGCGAAAGGCTAGGGTTAGCTAAATAAACTATTTCAACATTTTCCGGCAATTCTTTTTCTAACATCCGGCATAAAGTGGTTTTACCACTACCGACTTCACCAACTAATTTAACTATTCCTTCGCCACTGACAATGGCATAAATCAACGCGTCCAGAATAGCGCCACGATCACCGCCAGGGAAAAATAAACTCGGATCAGGGGTTATCTTGAAAGGCGCCTGCTTTAAACCAAAATATTCGTAGTACATTATAATTTACCGTCCGCTCATTCCGAGCCTGCATCTATATTTAGACGCTGTAGCCTACTGTAAAGTGTAGTCCTATTTACACCTAACATTCTCGCAGCTTTACTCAAATTACCATTACATTTCAGCAAAGCATAATTAATATACTTTCTTTCCCACTCAGACATTTTTTCATCTAGATGAAAATTTTTATCTATTAATTCTTGGGCAACTATATCGTCCTCATTACCAATATCTATTTTTTGTGGGTCAAAATCACTTTCTAACTCTGCTTGTAAATTTTCTACTGACACAGTCTTTCCCGAGTATTTTGCAGATAAACGAATCACTATATTTCGCAACTCTCTGATGTTGCCCGGGAAGCTATATTGCTCCAGAGCTAACTTGGCATCAGCTGCTAGTTCAAATAAAGGGTTTCCGGCGGCATACATTTCTCTAAAATACTCCAACAAAATCAACACATCATGTTCACGTTCTCTTAATACAGGAACATGAATCGTTAAAACGCATAGACGATGATATAGATCTTGTCGAAAGTTACCGGCACGTATCTCTTCTTTTAAATCACGATTCGTCGCCGCAATAATTCTGGCTTTAGATAAGCGAGGTTTCGTTTCACCAATTCGATAAAACTCACCATTTTCTAATACCCGTAATAACTTTGATTGTAACGGTAAAGGTAATTCACCAATCTCATCTAAAAACAATGTCCCTTCACCTGCTTCTTCAAAAAAACCAGAACGCTCAGATGCGGCGCCAGTAAAAGCACCTTTTGTATGTCCAAATAATTGTGCTTCCAATAATTCCGGAGTAAACGCAGCGCAATTGATCGTAAGGTAAGGCAAGTTAGAACGCTTACTAGATTTATGTAATTCTTCAGCAACAAGTTCTTTACCTGTACCCGATTCCCCTTCGACAAGTACAGGAAAAGGCGTATCAGCAAATTGCTGAATCAAGTCACGCAATGTCCTAAGTACAGCGCTGTCGCCAAGTAGTTTTGTTTCATCAAACGTAAGTTCTTTCTCAGAAAATTCCGCCTGCAACATCGTCATTTGATATTCCAACCTGGATTTCAATAACGACATATCACAAGGCTTGGGAATGAAATCTACGGCACCTAGCGTCAACGCGTGATGAATATTGATATCTTCATTTTGACCCGACAAAACCAGAATTTTGAAGTTGTCATTCAGTGACATGAGTTCTTCAATCAATTTAAATCCTTCTTCTGGTGAATGAGGTTTTGGTGGCAAGCCTAGATCAACCAAAGCAAGTGAAGGTTTGATCGATAAATCCTGTAGTAATGACTTAACTTGTTTACGTGATTCGGCCGTAATTAAATCAAAATCTTTTTGTAGAACGATAGAAAGCGCATCAATGATGATGGGATCATCATCAACAAATAACAATAAGGGCTTTTCTGCACTTATAATCATGTCTAATTTTTTAGCATTCTGTG
>JBFIIJ010000226.1:0-4650 GCA_041601315.1 Gammaproteobacteria bacterium | reverse complement strand
TTGTGCTTGCACTTCTTTTTTTACTGATTCAAATTTATCAGATATAGAGTCTGTTATCTTTGAGATATCAATGTCCGGTAATATGGGTTCGTTTATGTTTAGTTCTGGTTTTTCACCTGTAACCAGATAATTTGCGTAATTACTAAAGCCAAATAATAAAATAATAATTAAAATTATTTTAAACAAGAATTTAAGCATAACGATTACCGTTGTATTATAGCATTTAGCTTTTTATGCTTTGATAGATGAACTGAATCCAGCTCTCTTTATTTATAAAGCCTGTTTCCCAACCTTTAATCGCGGCGGGTAATTCTTTTGATTGAATTTTTTCCAGATCTAAGCCTTGGTCGATGTTATTTTGTACATAGGCAATACTATCTTTAAGCATCTTGTGATATTTGATTAAATCTTCGCGGGTAGATAATGCGCCATGACCGGGAATTATTTTTATATCTTCGGGAATCATTTCGAGTATGGCGCCAATATTGTCACTATAGCTTAATACATTACCATTGCTATTTAAGTCTACAAAAGGGAACATGCCAGCAAAATAATGGTCGCCCATATGTATTACGTTTGATTCAACAAAATAGACGACAGCATCTCCATCGGTATGTCCGTTTGGGAAATGGATGACATTAATCGTTTCGTTATTAAAATGAATCGTAATTGATTTATCAAAAGTAATGACTGGCCATGCTTCTTTAGGTTGTGCAGGGGAATCGCCAAAACGATTTTTTTGATCGGTCATTAAACGTTTTCTGACATTATCGTGAGCAATAACTGTCGCTTCATTACTAAATACAGCATTGCTTCCTGTATGGTCTCCATGCCAATGTGTATTAAGAATAAAATTTATTTCTCCAGAGGTGATGTCTGAAAGTGCGGTTTTTATTTTTTTAGACATTTCAGAAAATTGGTCATCAACGATTAGTATGCCATCGTCGCCTACGGAAACGGCAATATTGCCTCCAGCAAAACCATTAACACCCTCAAGCATATATATGTTTTTACTGAGCAACGTGGTTTTTAGGGAAACATTAGTGAAGTCGCGTTCCGTGTCAGCCTGTATTGTTAGTGATATAAAAAGTAGGCTACTTGTTAGAATATATTTAAAATTCATGTGCCTTCCTTGTTTATTGTCTTAATGTTTTTTCCAGGTTAATGCCTTCTTCCAGGTAATTTGCCGCAATCATTTCAATTGTTTCTGATTCATCCGCTTTGATTTTCAGGAACTCGTAAATTTCATCGCTAACATCAATTGTGATTTGTTTACTCATTATAGATTTCCCTCCGTCAATAGGTTATTCAATTATAAGCTCTTTTTTGCATTAGCTGTTTAAAAATATACATAGATAAGCTTGTTAATTTTATAGTAAATAGTTTTATAATAAAGCATGACTTGGTTTAGATTATTAATTATGTTGTCAATAGCTCTGACGCTAACTGCCTGCGGCCCACTGGCATTAGTAAGCGCTGTTGGAACAACTGTAAATAATGCAGCTTATAATGCAGCTGAAAGAGATTTGAATAATCCACGCTCTAGTCGAGAAGAACAGGCTTTTAAAGTTGCGATTGCTAACATGAATCTAGGTATTGAGTATATGCAGCAGGGTGCATACGAAGATGCATTGGATAAGTTGAATCGTTCTCTTTTAGCTAAACCTGATTTTGCTCCTTCTTATAATGTACTTGGGTTACTGTATCAACGTCTCGGTGATTCGGAAAAGGCTGAAACTCATTTTAGAAAATCTTTAGAACTGGATCCTTCTGACTCATCAACCTATAACAATTACGGATTATTCCTTTGCAGTAATAAACGTTTGGATGAAGCAGAAACGGCTTTTCTAAATGCAGCAAACAATCCTTTTTATGATTCACCGGAAATAGCTTTTACTAACGCAGGCATTTGTTTATATGACAGCAAACCTGACATTAGTGAGGGGTATTTAAAACAAGCACTCAATAAAAACCCAAATTTCAGTCATGCTTTAATTCAGATGGCTGATATCTCATATGATAAGGGTCAGTATCAATTAGCGAACCAATATCTGGAACGATATAAAACTAATGCCAATCACACTCCAAAAAGTCTTTGGTTAGGCATCAGAGTATATAATGAGTTAGGTTACAAGGATAACGTATCAAGTTATGCCTTACTGCTTAAAAACAAGTTTCCGGAATCAGATGAAGCACATTCTATGATGGAATGGGACTTCTAATGTCTGTTGATTGCGTCAGATAACTTCGCTTCTAGTAAAAATATTTCTTCCATTTTAACGCCTAGCGTTTTGGCTTTGTTTAATTTCTAATTTGTACGTAATAAATAATTATTTATTACAAAGATTAATTTTTAGACATTTTTGATGTGAATCAATAAATTTAAGCTCATTAATGGCTACATTTAGTTCACATAATGAAAAAGTATTTTTCAAGTATAACCTCAGGGGATGCGTGGGGGGGATTGGCAGCTTCAGCTGTCGTATTACCACAGGCTATGGCCTTTGGTGTTGCCTTGTTATCAACAAAAGGATTTGATGCATCTCAAGGAGCCATCGCAGGACTATTAGGTGCAGCTATTGTTTGTACTGTTTCAGGTTTTTTAGGTGGTGCGCGTGGGCTAATCAGTGCACCAACTGGTCCCACTCTTGTTTTATTAGGTGGTGCGCTAGCATCATTGTCAGATGCGGGTATTAGTAATGGGGGTTTGTTGATTAATCTCGCAGTGATTATCATGTGTACGGGATTATTCCAGATTATTATTGGCCTCAGTGGCGGAGGAAAGTTAATAAAATATATCCCATACTCGGTAATCAGTGGATTTTTAACTGGTTCAGCTATCTTGATGATTATGTCCCAAATTGGTCCACTAACGGGTAAAGGTTTTGATGCTTCGTGGGAAAGTTGGCGGTGGTTGCCATTAGTTACTGCAATAGTGACAATTATTGCTATTCATGTCGGACCTAAATATATAAAGAAATTACCCGGCACGATAGCAGGTCTGTTAGTAGGCACTTTTGTATTTCATATTGTAGCTTCATTTCATGCGATTGATTTGCCACAACAATGGTTGATTGGTCAATTACCTAAAATAAATTCCGTCAGTCTGGAATTATCCATGGATATGCTGACAAACTTAAACTGGACTATCATAATTCCAGCAGCGCTTGCTCTTTCAATTTTATCTTCATTAGATACATTACTTACCGCTGTTATTGCTGATGTTAATACGGGTTTGCGACATAACGCTAATCTGGAAATGATTGGTCAAGGCATAGGTCAGATACTAACGAGTATTAGTGGTGGCATGGCTGCGGCAGGTACAACTGGCGCAACTGTTGTTGCAGTTAAATCGGGTGGTAGGCGGTGGGCAGGTATCTTTGCTGGCCTGACTTTTTTTATATTAATCTTGCTTGCCAGAGATGTCGGAACAATATTACCTATAAGTGTTTTAGCTGGAATTATAGTCTCTGTCTCATTACATATGTTTGATCTTGATATTATAGTCTGGTTAAAAAATTCCAAGAGACGTCAGGATGCAATTATCGCTATTCTTGTTACAGCTGTAACTGTGGGCTATGACTTAATGGTAGCTGTAGGACTAGGGGTTGTTATTGCAATAGTTTTATTTATTCGCACACAAATCCGTATGCCAGTCGTGCATCGTCGATCGACTGGAAAAAATATTCGATCCGTCAGATCTCGCAGCAAGAAAGAAAGAGAGTTGCTTGAAGAGCATGGAGAAAGAATTATTCTATACGAATTACGCGGTAATCTTTTCTTTGCTACAGCCGATGCGTTGCTTGAAGAATTGGCTAACGATTTAGATAAGCCTAACTATGTAATTTTACATCTTCGTCGAGTTTTGCAAGTAGATTTAACAGCAATAAAATATCTTCATCAGATTGCTTCGCGGGTGCAAAAAAATGGAGGCGTATTAATTTTTTGTAACGTACATAAAGAAATTGGGGTTGGTAAAAAAATACAAAAGACGTTAAGAAAAGTAAGCTCTTCGAATATTGATCTTCAGGTAATGACATTTAACGGTAAAGATGAAGCACTTGAGTATGCTGAAAATTCTTTGCTGGAAGATATTGATTTTAAAGTCACTGAATTCCGTGATCGTATTTCACTTAACGAGAATGATTTGTGTCATGCTTTAACTCATGTAGAGCAAGAAAATTTAAGAACTGTTCTTGAATCGCGCATTCTAGAAACTAATGAAAAATTATTTTCGGCAGGTAATCAGGGAGATCAAGTATATATAGTATTAAGCGGTGAAATAGATATACGATTACCAACTACTAAGCATCACTATAAACGCCTCGCCACATGCCAACCCGGATCATTTTTTGGCGAACTGTCATTGCTGAATCCCGGCCCAAGGGTTGCAGATGCAGTTGCAATACACAAAACAGAAGTACTAATTTTAAGTCGTTCTGCTTTAGATAAACTTTGCGAAACATTTCCTGATACAGCAATTCATTTATTAATGACATTGGCTCAGATACAGGTTGAACATTTACGATGGTCAACGTCAGAATTGCGCCATTTATCTGAATGGTGATGTTTTATTATTTACTTTTCGTTTGGTAGTGCTGGTAGTATAAACGGTGTTGCCATACTAAGCCGAGACATATAAATAATCCC
>JBFIIJ010000225.1:0-4655 GCA_041601315.1 Gammaproteobacteria bacterium | reverse complement strand
TTTCACCATTATTAAAAAAATTATTACAGGTATTTGTTGAAATTGTAAAACCGGGTGGAATGGGCAAACCAGTACGCGCCATCTCTGCCAGTTCCGCACCTTTCCCACCAAGAAGATGCTTCATTTTGGAATTTCCATCACAACGCGATTTACCAAAATAGTAAATATTTTTATTTTTTGTCAGGGAATGTTTTTGATTTGTCATACTATAATTATGGTACATATAACATCCTTTCGCGACTATGGGTTTTAATCCGCTTTTGATTATTAAATATGGTGTAAAATCAGCTTAAGTTGTTCAATAGAGATTAACGTATTTTGTTTATAAACTATGGTAAGTGATACAAAAACATTAACGTATTCGGAACGAGACAAAAAGGTTCTGAAGCTGATTGTAATTGAAGGATCGGCGAACGTATTAGTCTTACTGGCAAAATTATTTGTCGGGTTATCGACAGGTTCGTTAGCTATTCTGGCAGATGCGATTCATTCTTTAACAGATGTCGCTAATAACATTGTTGCCTGGATTGTCGTTCGTTTATCGGCGATGCCTGCTGATCGCGAACATCCTTATGGACATCGAAAGTTTGAAACATTAGCCGTATTTGCTTTAGCTACTTTTCTTGCTGTACTTGCTTTTGAAATAGCCAGAAATGCGGTGACAAAAGAATCGACGGAGATAATTAGCGGTAATATAGAATTAGCAGTCATGATTGCTGTTCTAGTCGTTAATATTGGTTTGGCGACATGGCAACGTCATTGGGCGATCCGGTTAAAATCAAGCATTATGTTGGCTGATGCAGCACATACGTTTGCGGATGTACTAACAACGGTTATTGTTATTGTCGGTTGGCAATTATCGAGTATGGGATACTTAATTCTTGATCGATTATGTGCATTAGGTGTTGCCGGTTTCGTCTTTTATCTTTCTTATCGTTTATTTAAAACCGCGTTCCCTGTTTTGGTCGATCAATATGCGATAGATCCTGAAGATGTTAAAGATGCAGTATTAGCTATTTCTGGTGTTAAAGAAGTAGGGCGTATTCGTTCACGCTGGGTTGGTTCTGATATTGCACTTGATATTGTCGTTTCGGTTAATGCGGAATTAACAACAGAAGAATCACATAAAATTGCAGATAAAATTGAAACAATGATAGAAGAGCAATTTAAAGTGATTGATGCACTTATTCACATCGAACCATATTAAATCGTAATTCAAATGCCGGAAAAATGTATTTGCGATAGCAATAAACCGTTCAAACAATGCTGCGAACGTTTTTTAAATGGAAGTGAAGTTGCATCAACACCAAAACAATTAATGCGTTCTCGCTATACCGCCTATGCGTTAGGTAATCATGGTGAATATTTATTAGCGACATGGGCTCCCGAATCTACCAAAGGACATACAATTGCTTCACTGTCTGAGAAAAATCAGGAATGGGTAAAGCTGGAAATATTGAATAGCCAGCAAAAAGGAGAAGAAGGTACGGTTGAATTTAATGCATATTATAAAAGGGATAGTGAATCACTAAACGTCTTACATGAGAAGTCCAGGTTTAGGCGGATTGATAGACGTTGGTATTATGTAGATGGAGAAGTAGAAACAACAATGCAATAAGATTGGCTTACTGACACACATTATTTAGAATTCGAAGTGAATTAAAAAGATGTTACGATCGATCCAGGGCGGACGTTATCGCAAATATATATTATTAACTGGCGATTAGAGATAGTAAAAAATGCTTGATGATTTTAAATTTTCTTTTAATGATGGAATCGTACACGTTGTGTATACCGGAGATATTGAATTTGAAAAAACTGCCAATATGATGACAGTGGTAGGAAAAATTGCGTCTGAAAACAATTCTAACTTACTGTATTTTGATGTGCGCGAAGTTGGTACTGGCAGTTATCATACTAATGCGATTAAACACACTGAAAATGCACCTTCAAGAGGCATTGATCGTAGTTTTCGTGTCGCTTTTTTCGGCCGTGAAGACGATTATGAGCGACTTCGGTATATTGAAAACGTGATGGTGAATCGCGGTTTTCAAGCAAAAATATTTTTTGACGAATTTGAGGCAATAGCCTGGTTGAAAAACAATTTTTAATCACCGCTTATTGGTCAACTTTCTCAAGTTTGCGTGACATGTAATATGTTAATGTCTAATTATCCACTTAGAATAGTCTGTTTATAATTTGAGTTGTTGATGAAAGCAGAAGTATTTATTGAATAATAGCTTACAATATTCAAGGGGGGGTAAGTCCTTTTATGAATTAATAATTACTCTCCAATAATTTGCATCACGATTTCTCTAATTCTTTCACAGGTATCAAAATCAATAACGACAACTTGTTGCCACTGACCTAGCATTAAAGATTGTTTCATAAACGGAATCGTTAAAGACTGCCCCTGAATTTGACCGCGAAGATGACTGTGTCCATTATCTTCACCTTTGTTACGTGTGTTATGTTGCCATTCCGGATCAGCAGGGATTAACTGATGCCATATTTTTTTAGTATCTTCGCGCAAGCCGGGTTCGTCTTCGAAGATCATGATGGATGCTGTGGTGTGTTTAATAAATAAGGTGGCTATTCCTGCGCTAAGCTCCGTTTCTTTTAGCAAGTTTTGGCATTTTTCAGTGATGTTTTCTATTTTCGTGTCACCTTGCATCTTAAGCGAAAATAGTTTGGTTACGACTGCCATGTTTTGTCCCCAGTGCTTATTTATTATTTAATGAGTTAAGAAAGTTAATATCTTTATCAGACATTCTTTTATCACGTGCTTCTTCAAGTATAGCGTTAAAAGTTCCTGCCGCTGTTAAATGTCGAACGGCAGAAAGTACTTTTGAACCGAGTTGCCCTTTTTCTTTTAAACTATCCAGATAATTAAAGGCATCTGAGAAGCTTTCATCATTGCGATTATAGTAATCACTGCCACGCTCACGGTTGCTATAAGCTTCCAGTTGTTCGCAAGCGACAAGTATTTCTCCAAGTTCACGAAGCCATTCCGGTTCATCAGCCAGTTTTTCAGGATAGTAATAATATAAGGTTACTGTCTCCATCCACGGTAACCATTCAATATTATTTTTTTTAAGTTCAGGTAGTACATCTTTAATAATCCGATTTAAACGTCTGGCATAACCGAGTCTCATTTCGACTTGCTCTTTTGCCCATGCGTTTGTTTGTACGCCTAAGGCTTCAAGTTGGGATTGATATTGATCCCAGAATGCTTCAGTTTCTTTTCCATAAGTTGTTTCTGGATGAACTGCACGCCATTCTGCCGGACGTGTTGGAATGTTTTGCTTTTTAGCCCATGTCCATATTTTCCCAAACAAATCATGATCAAGACCTGCTCGACCCATATCATGAAGTAAACAGGCAATTTGATAATGACGAACACGTTCTTCATTGTGTCCTAAATACTGTGCGACCGCTGCACACATTTTTGCTGTTCTTAAGGCATGTGCTTTGTCATAACCTTTAATGATTTTTCCACTATCTGGATGAGGATAATCGTAATAATCTAATAATGTCTTCGCCATGGGTTCTGAAACCCATAATAGTGATTGAGGAAAGTCTGAATTCATATGCTCAGTTTAAAAGAAACATAAAATAAAAGAAACGTGAACAAGATTTAGAATGTACAAAGATCAGCGACTATAATGAGATACAAATGGAGGTTCATATGAAAGTAAATTATTTCCTTATTTTAAGTCTGCTTTTTATAGACGTTGCATTTGCCGAAACTTTTTCAGTAGACATCAAAGAGTGGCAGGTACCTTATGAAGATTCACGCCCACGAGATCCTTTTGTAGCACCGGATGGTAAGGTTTGGTTTTGCGGACAGGCGGGTGCTTATATAGCGGTATTTGATCCTGCTTCAGGTGAATTCAAAAAATACGATATGGGAGATAATGAACGACCGCATAATTTAATTATCGATGGTCAAGGTGTTGTCTGGTATGCCGGTAATACGCGTGGTTATATTGGCCGACTTGATCCTGCAACAGGTGAGATTAAAAAGTACCTCATGCCGAATGAAGATGTACGCGATCCACATACATTGGTTTTCGATAGTAAAGGCGATATCTGGTTTACAGCACAGCAAAGTAATTATGTTGGTAAGTTTTTTGTGAAGACCGGAGAAGTGAAGGTAGTTGAAGTACCTGCTTCGCGTTCACGCCCCTACGGTATCTGGATGGATTCCAAAGACCGTCCCTGGATTGCATTATTTGGTACTAATAAATTGGCGAGTGTTGACCCAGTATCATTTCAAATAAAAGAAATTGAGTTACCACGTGCAAATACATTACCAAGACGTTTAGTTGTAACTTCAGATGATACAGTCTGGTATGTTGATTATAAGGAAGGTTATGTTGGGCAATATAATCCAGTAACAACTAAAATTGAGGAATGGCGACTACCCGGTAAAATGGAGTCTCGACCTTACGGTATGATCGTTGATGATCAGGATCGTTTATGGTTTGTAGAAACAGGACTGAAACCAAACCGTTTGATTGGTTTTGATTCAAATAGCAAAAAAATTATTAGTCACACTGATATTCCCAGTGGTGGTGGCAGTATTCGACATATGGTTTATCATCCTTCAAGTAAAGCTATTTGGTTCGGTGCTGATACTAATACAATAGGGC
>JBFIIJ010000224.1:0-4673 GCA_041601315.1 Gammaproteobacteria bacterium | reverse complement strand
TACGCGAATCGCTATTGCCTTGTCGAAACCAACAAATCGCACCCGCACTCAAACCACATAATACCGCACCGCGTTTTCTGGCTTTATCTAAATACTTATCAACACCTAACTGTCGCCATAACTTCATCATGCGCAGAGTATTACCACCACCGACATAAATAATATCGCTTTGTGCAATCAACATTTGAATCTTTCTATTAGAAGGTCGATCACGATACAACAACAACTCCTGCACAGAACAGCCTAAGCGTTTTTCATACTGGTTTCTGAATGCTTCACAATACTTAACATTGTCTTCACTCGCAGTAGGAATAAATAAGACCCTAGGTGTTTTTATTTTTACCAGTTGAACAATGGCTTTATCTATCGATGAAGTCTGTGGCACACGATGCTTCGGCACCATAATCTTCCCACCACCAATGGCAATAATATTTCTTTTCATAGTTTATAGAGAATTAATTTGGAGAGATTTCATTATAAGGTTGTTAATACCTGCATACGAATATTTCGTATTAAAACAACATTGATTTACTTTTGCTATCGATGCAATAGCAACAATCAATTTTACTAATGACACGCCCAGCCCTATATTTATACTCAAGAAGCTAGATAGTCAGGCATGGAAATAAAGTAACAGACTGGTCCGATTTAGTTTGGCGTAATATTGGTGACAATATTACAAATTTTAACAAGGTAAGAGAGGTAAATGATCATGAATTGGGAAACACCTGAATACAACGACATCCGTTTTGGTTTCGAAGTTACCATGTACATCAACAACAAGTAATTTCAACCACGTTGTTAAAAAACAAAAGGGGCCGAAAGGCCCCTTTTTTATTGAACAGATAAATAGTACAAAATAATTAAAGGGCTCTGGCCTAAGCGCATGAATGACATAGAGAGGCTCTTCAGTTTTTAATTTTCAATACCCTGCCATTATAATATTAGTATCATACTAAATATATAATCTGACTAAAGCATAATATCTCTTTAATATTGAGGAAATATATTTTGCCCAGATTTTGCAGCAACAATGATAAGAATAGTTTTTGCTGATCAACCTCTAACATTCAAGTAAAACAGGAGATACATATGCCAGAAGCATGGGGACAAATAATTGTGCGGCTTGATGATTCATTTAGTGAACAGTTTATTGATTCTCAGGATTCCATGTCTTGGGCTGCAGCAATGGAACTCTGCAAGATGGCGGGAACAAATCCTTCTAAACATAAAAACTTCGCCATGCTAGTGGATGAAGAGAGTGAGTTTCCTTTTGATGATTCTCCTATCGAACTGGAAAACAACTACTGGCTATTTCAAACTTTTGGTGATGAGTGGATGTACTTGATGCAGGCCTTGGTTCAATACGGAAAAAACATAGAGTTATATGGATCGATTGATCATGAACATGGTGTACTCGAATATTATGCGTTGCAAAATAACGGACAACGTTATTTTGGTCAAATTGCTGTAGAAGAAAATTATTGCTCAGAAGAAACTGAGGAAGAAGTTGTTAACAAATGGCTCGCTTCCGTACCAGAGGAAATAAAGAAACTCAATCCAGAGTTGTTTGATAAAAGCGAATCGATTGAATCAGATGATGAAGATAATGAAAGTGAGTCACATGATCCCTGGGTTCCAACAACAGATGAAGATTTCATCTGCCCAGCTCGAGAAGATGGTATTAATCTGATTAACAGTTCACTACTCTACGAAGAAGAAAATTATTCAATTGAACACCTGCGTCAGGCAAAAAAACTCGGCGCCGTACTGATAGATCCTTATATAGGTAGTTGGCCCAAGGTACCGAGCTGCACCGTACACTATGTTATTGATAATATAGAAATCGAATCTGAATTTAAAACAAGAATTGTCACTGACCTGCTAGAAATTTTCGACTTTGATGTTGATGTAATATGCAAAGGTTATGGTGATTGTTGGGGTACCGCATTATTTCTCGCTGCGGGTGAGGGGTTGATTGGTATTGTTGAATTATTACTGGCACGTGGTGCTTCTCCTTTAATCAGCGAGGGAAATTATTTAGATGATTTACCCTTAACAAGAGTCAATGAAATGATGGCTGTCTTAAAGTATGAAGAACCTATGGAGGAAGAAGGTGAGTTTTTAAACTATGAAGCTGTTAAACATCGTTTAGAAGAATTTGATTCTCCGGATACAAAGGAACAAGAATAACAATCTTAAAGTAAAAACTATCAAGCAGCCTTTGTATAATTCAAAGATTTTTCTAGACAAAAAAAAGCCGGAGACTTTCGTCTCCGGCTTTATTACTTCCAATTTTTCTACAGAGTATTTAAAAATAAGGACTTTTGTTCGAGGTCGAGGCACGAGCTTCGCGAGACGCGCAGCGTATAGTTAATACGTGAGCATCTCGCGAAGTGAAGTAACGAAGAGATCGGACAAAAGGATTATTTTTAACGTCCGTATACGTCAATACCTGGAAGTGGTCGATGATACTTAACAACTTCACTATACGCTTTAGTCGCAGCTGCAATACCTTTATCAACGTCAACTGGTATTCCCGCTTCGTCACATGACATCAGGAATGCAATTGAAGCTTGCATCGCATGTTGTGGCTGAATACCGCCAGTCGCACATAAACGCCAGCCCAGATCAGGAGCACCCGGGATACCGGCCGCTTCTACCGCGTGCTTGTTGAACATGATTCTTAGCACATGAAAGACTTCTTTTTCACCAAAACCTTCTGGTGCTTTGACTGCCGTTACTGCATTTGAACGGGTATGTTCATCTTTAGCTACCAGCTCTAAGCCTGCGCCGAAAACAGCAGCACGGTAAATATCAGAACATTCTTTATGACGTTCACAAACACGATCAATACCTTCAATTGCTAACAAATCTAACGCCGCAGCAAATTGAGAATAATTTCCTGGAGTTTCAAGATGTAAACCTGCGCTATCCATTGCATCAATCATCTTAGTTAGATGTAGATAGTGTTGGCCTTTTTTGATGCCCGCATCCGCTAACGCTTTATCAGCTTCATACACTTTCTTAACTGCTTTAGGGCTCAAAGTAAGCATACCGATACCCGGTGTACCCATGATGCCTTTTTGGCTACAACCAATAAGCATGTCGATACCCATATCGGTCATGTCAGCTGGCATACTGCCGATGGCTGAAATACCGTCGATAACGAGTAATGCAGGATGCTTTAGTTCATCCAATAAAGCACGTATCTTCTTAGGATCAGTGGTAACACCTGCGCCTGTTTCGTTTAGCGGTGCCATGACTAACTGGATTTTATGTTCTGTATCTTTTTCCAGAGCTTCTTTACATCTGTCTAGAGGTAAGTCATCACCAATTTCACCTTTCAAACGAAGTACATTTCTGCCGAGGTTTTCAACACAGTTACCCATTGCTGTACTGAAAGCACCAATCTCCATAGTAACAACGGCTGGCGTATCGGAATCCGCTTCGCCAGGGAAACGACATGAACCTGCAGCCGCTTCTGTACCTGTGGTACCTGAACCAGTGAAGAACAATGATCGTCCGCCTTCTTGCATACCGACCATCTTGCCGTAATCTGAACGTACCGCTGTAAAAAATTCAGCAACGCCTGGACCACGCATACCGCGTGTCTGGGTTGAAGTAAATTGCGTTACCAATTCTGAACCAAAAGCAGGTCCCGGTGTGACGTTAATGATCTTGTTATGTGGAGACCATACTGGAGCCTTATCCTTAAGAAAGTCATCAGGTGCGTCAATCTGATTAGATTCAATCAGACGTCTCAGTCCGGAAAGCGGAGAAATTAATTCATTCGACATTTTCAAATACCCCTAAGTATCTATACATTATAAGTTACTGATTATTAACAAAAAACTCGAGACAAACAAACCAGAAAGCGAGCCAAACCGGATCGATAATCTCTGAGATTAGAGATAACAAGCGGGACTCAGACTTCTGCGGTGTTTTTGAATACGGCCTTTCTTCTTAAAGAGAGATAATATCACACTAAGTTCAAGAGGAAAGTGAGAGACAGAGCTAAATCAAAGAAAAAAGCAGAAACCTCGACACCGAACAAAACAGGGACTTTTTTGAAGGAGCAAATATGACTCTGGAGCGGATAATAAAATGGTTCTGACCACCCTTTAATTTTTAAGCAGCAATTTCAACTGAAACAGTTAAACCTAATTTATGCGCAAGGTTTACCAAACTATCCAGACGAAAGTCTTCAATCTTTCCTTTTAATAAAGCATTAACACGAGGTTGAGTAATACCAAGCTGCTTAGCAGTTTCTTGCTGGGTTAATCCTGACTCTTCGATGCGAGAAATAATGACAGTTAATAATTCAGCACGCAGCTTTAAATTTTTTGCTTTAACGGGATTATCTTCGAGAGCATCCCAAACACTATCAAACGTTTGTGTCTTCATGATTGCATCTCCTTTAATATTTTCAACACGCGTTTTACAGCATCAATATCACGCTTACTTGTTTTCTGCGTTTTCTTATTAAACGCATGTAATACATAAATCGCCGATTCAAATTTAGCGATATAAATAACTCGATACTGACCGTCATGCTGAATACGTATTTCACTCACACCAGTATCAATCGCCTGCATCGGCTTCCAATCCGTTGGTTCAAAGCCACGCTGCACCCTATCCAACTGATAACCCACTTCCCTTTTTACAAGCTG
>JBFIIJ010000223.1:0-4686 GCA_041601315.1 Gammaproteobacteria bacterium | reverse complement strand
CTCTAGTCTTTCTTGGTTATTTATATCTCCCTTTTCAAAAGGGCCCCACTTCACAGCATGTTGATGTCCTGTGCTCAGATTGTCATAAGCAATTGGGGTGTAACCACTTATAGCGAGTGCTTTACAAGTGTGTGAACCGATATAACCAGCGCCGCCGGTAACAAGAATATTCATAGCAGCATTATAGCAAAGACTGCATCAATTAGATCCTTAAACTAAGGGACGACATAAAACATAAATAGGGAATGTTTTTAAAAAGTATGCTTTGTGAGAAAAATATTAATTTTTCAGTAGCTTTTTCCTTATGAATCACCTAAGAATCCTTAAATTAATTATGCTTAATACGGATAATACTTAGATAGAAGTCTTGTATCTATAATTTAAGTCGTAATTATTATGGTCCTAACGATTTTATCAGATAATTCACATATGTATTACATAGTGCTATATATGTTGTTAAATTTCTAAAGGAAAAATACAGAAATGGAATTTCTAGAAATAAAACACCATGGTGCAGTAAATGGTGTCACAGGTTCGTGTCATGAGCTTCGATTTAAAGATGGTGCAGGTATCTTAATTGACTGTGGTTTGTTTCAAGGCGCGGAGACTTCCGGGCAGGGTGCGGATTCAAATCAATTAAACATTGAATTTCCGATAGCACATATTCAAGCTCTGATTGTAACGCATGTGCATATTGATCATGTCGGGCGAATACCTTATTTATTAGCTGCGGGTTTTAGTGGCAAGATTGTTTGTTCTGAAGCATCAGCAATGTTGTTGCCTTTGGTGCTCGAAGATGCAGTCAAGATTGGTTTTACTCGTAACCCGCGTTTAGTTAAAAAATTCTTATCTAAAATTAAATCTTTGATCGTGCCACTGCCGTTTAAGCAATGGGCAACGGTTTGTTCTGATAATGAAGATGGCGACATAACTATTAAATTACAACCGGCAGGTCATATCCTTGGTTCGGCTTATGTTGAATGTGATGCTCGCTTGTTGAGACAGGGTCGAACACAAGCACGCCGGCGAGTTGTGTTTTCCGGTGATCTGGGGGCGCCTTATGCGCCATTACTTCCAGCACCCCGTTCGCCTTATAAAGCAGATGTGCTTGTCATAGAAAGTACCTATGGTGATCGTTTGCATGAAGGACGACAACATCGTCGCCAACAGTTAAAGAAAATTATTGAACAGTCGTTGCAAAATAAAGGCGCAGTATTAATCCCGGCATTCAGTATTGGCCGTACTCAGGAAATTCTTTATGAACTGGAAGGGCTAATCTATCAAAATGCTGATATTCGTTTAGGCGAACATCAATGGCAAGACATCGAGATTATTGTTGATTCTCCGTTGGCGAGTAAGTTTACTAAAGTCTATAAGTCCTTAAAGTCGCATTGGGATAATGAGGCTTTACAACGTGTGCGTTCGGGACGACATCCTTTAAGTTTTGAACAACTGTATACGGTAGATAGTCACAAAGAGCATTTATCTACTGTGGATTATATTCGTCGTAAATCTCAACCGTGTATTGTTATTGCCGCCAGTGGTATGTGTGCCGGTGGTCGTATTGTGAATTATATAAAAGCGTTAATAGAAGATGCGCGTACCGATATTTTGTTTATTGGTTATCAAGCAGCAGGAACTCCCGGTCGAGTGATTCAGCAATATGGTTCTCGTAAAGGTTCAGGTGCTTATGTTGAACTGGATGGAAAACGTTATGACATTAATGCAGGCATACATACCATCAGCGGTTATTCAGCCCATGCTGATCAAAAGGATTTATTAAATTTCGTTAAGCGTATGCGTCATAAACCCAAACAGATTCGAATCGTCCATGGCGATGAAGCTGCAAAAAAGCGTTTACGAAAGAAATTTAGGGAAAGTGTACCCGAGGCAAAGGTAGTTATTGCGACATAAAGAACAATAATATTGAATTAATAATATTTAACTAACAGCTTAAGCTCGACCAACGCGCTCAGTTTTGGTGCAAATCACATCAAGACAATTCTGTATCTAATATTTTGTTTTATTGCCCAGCATAGCTATATTTTTTCAGCAAATTCCACTATATTTACCCTTAATAACAACCAATACCTGACGAGGTATCGTCCGATGTTAAAACGAATTATTTTATCTACTTTCTTATTATTCAATTTCCAGTTTGCTATGGCTGGAGATACTGGCGCTAGTGCGTTTGATTTTGCAGCTGCTTTAGCGGTTGAAGGGGCAACGATAGACTCGGTTGTTGCAGATGCTCTCGCTGCAAATGTGGATATAGCTGACATTATTGCAAGCATGAGTGATAGTGGTATTTCTGCAGAAGCAATAACGTTTGCCTTGGTGACTGCTGGTCAGGATTCTGCTGCTGTGGTCACTGCCGTTGCGGCAAAAACTGGTGTAAGCGCGGATGATTTGACTGGAACAGTAATAACAGCAAATGCTAACCTTCGTGTTGCTACTACTGGAGAAACAACTACAACAAGAACTACAAGATCAACTACAACAGCAGGTTCAGGTAGTCCATTAACAACAGAACAATTTATCACTACGACTCAACAAGCTAACAGTTAAGGATTTCAAGAAAAGCAACTATATCATTGAAATATAAGGGATTATTTGTACAAGGCAGACGTCAATTGTTAACACTCTGCAGTTAATCTCTGATATTTATAAGCTTTTTCCTTCCGTTTCTTTTCCAAGCTGAACAAAACCAGATTTTGGTATTAATTCACGTTTCCAGATATTAGGTCTGTTTTTGAGCCTTTTTCTTGTCGTTTTTTTTACGAGATGATGTAGAATCCGACGCTATTAGACCTACTATTGGTGAAACTAATGCCTACTCAAATTAAATATTTTATACGTTCGTTTTTCATTTTATTCCTGCTTGTTGGCGCACAAGTTGCGCATGCGAATTCTGGCAAGGCATTCAGTATTCAAGGTACGGCAACGATTAATGATGAACCATTATCCTTAGAAACCGAGATCAAGGAAGGGGATATCATCAAGACGGCTGAGGGCAGTGCAGTCAAGATAATCATGCAAGATAAGACAGTGCTCGATATTCAGGAAAAAACCAGTTTCAAGATTACAAAATACGCCTACAACAAAGATGCACCAGATGAAGGAAATAGCAGTTTTAGTTTGCTTGAAGGCACGTTTCGCTATATCAGCGGTTTAATTGCCAAGAAAGATCCGACCAAGGTCAAATTCTCAGCAGGAACAGCAACGATTGGTATACGTGGCACGTTTACGACCATTGGATATGATGGCACTGAAGTTAGTGCTGGTTCCTCAATCGGTGAGACTACGATCAATTTTGCTGATGGTTCAAGCCTCAAAGTAACTGCGGGTCAGACCGGTTCATTTAATTTTAGTACAGGCCGATCAAGTGTTGGAGCAACAACATCAGCCGATTCGATTGGGGCAGCGGCATTAGCTATTGCAGCGGATCCGGAAAATGCAGCCGCAGCATTAGCAGGTATGTCTCAAGCCGAAGCGACTTTGGTTATGGCAGCAATAATGAATAATACTGCTCAATTAAATGTGAGTCCCGCCGCACTAACTACAATAGTAAGCAAAGCAGTTGCTGCAAATCCGGCGATGGCCGTTGGTTTGGCCTATGTAGCGGGTGCGTTGAATGGCAGTTCGGCAATTACTAATGCAATTTCAGCGAACGCACCGCCAGCTGCGAAAGCAGCAATTGAAGCTGCCGCTAATCAAGGTACGAAATTAGAACCAGCACCGTCAACGGGGAGTGAATCACAATTTCCATTAAGAACAGGGATTGAAGGAGAAGGTGAAGGAGAAACAAAGGCAAAAGCAAAAGGAGATCCCATACTACCGGGCGGTAGTCCATTGGACACTGAGACATTTATCTCTATTACTGAAGAAGCGAACAGCTAGTTAGCTTAAGAAGTTAGAAACAATAAAGCGGTGTTACCAACACCGCTTTTTTTATGTCCACGGATAGACTGTCAGGATTCATGCTCCTGCTCCAACAGTAGGCGCTTTAGGCGAATCCTAAGTACCTGCATCAATGCAGGCACCAAAAGTAGGCGCTTTAAGCGATGTCGCGAACGCATGGATGCGTAGTAGCGATTTGTCATACAATCACGCATTATTGATGACTATGCAAACCAGAAAAAAATCTCCGGATAAAAACCTGTTTTATGCTTTTTGTGCATGGCTGGTCTGGTTGCCTTTGCCCTTGGCCAGTGAACTACCCTGGTCCATGTCACTAATGGCGATAGGCGTTGGTTTTATTTTTATTGCTTGGTGTTGGCTTTATTTTCAAAACAAGGTTTCTATAAGTCAAAGCTGTCGTGCAGCCTATTTTGTGCTGTTTATTTTTACTTTGTGGTTGATTTATATCGCGCTTCAATTGACTCCGCTTTCTGCACAAATCCTGACTACTCTTTCTCCACTATCTTTGGCGCATTGGTCTTCAGTAGGACGGTTAGAAGGCACAGGGGAGCTATTAAACGCAAGCATCAGCGTCGACCCAAAAATAACGCAAATTTCATTATTATTAAGTGTTACTTATTTTCTAATCTTTTTTCTTACGCTGGTATTAGTCTCAAATCGACGGCGTTTAAAAACACTGGCGTATACGCTAGTCTGTAGCGGTTTATTTCAAGCGGTGTACGGTGCCGTGATGACCTTATCGACTTGGGAGTATGGTTTTTTTAT
>JBFIIJ010000222.1:0-4728 GCA_041601315.1 Gammaproteobacteria bacterium | reverse complement strand
CTGCACCTCTGGCAATTAGATCCATGGCCTCGTTTACGGATGTCATATCTTCCCCATTTAGTTTCTAAATTGCGCGTAGCTTATCATAGTCAACAAACGTCTCGTATTGAGTAATTGAATATTGACGATAATCACTTCAAAAGCTATTGTAGGCCAAAATTACTCAGGGTAAACGGTGACTTACAGAGTCTATATAAAGAAGGACTATAAGAGCAGAGTAGAACGGATTGGAAAAACATCCAGCCGTGCTTACTTTTTCAAAGTAGCCTGTTTTGTTGTTCTAGTAATATCGGCATTTTTTATGTTCGGTACGGGTTCTTCTGACCGCCTAGAACCAAGCCCCACCATCTCATCATCCAGCACAAAACTTATTATCCCAGAATCTCCAAATACCAAAAACACTCCCCCAGCCAGCGATTTTATCGTTGAAGAAATTGAGTTTCAAAATGTTGATGAAGATTTTACTAACGAGATTGAAGATATCTCAGATAGTTCTTCATATCAGGATGATGATCCAGTCATTGCAATGGAAGAGAGTGTTTTAGAAGAGGATGAAGTCATCGAACCATGGCAAAGCGTCACGGTAAAATCAGGAGATAGTTTAGCGCTTATATTTTCAAGACTGGGCTTAAGTCCGAGATCACTCTACAACTTAATGTCACTTGGTAAAGAAGTATCAAATCTAAAAAAAATTCAGCCTGGGCAAATATTAAATTTTCAAATCGCAGACAATGAATTACTCGGTCTGGAATATGAAATGAGTTTGACCAACACACTGAAAATTTCAAAAGAAGAAAATAAATTCATAAGTGAAATTAAACAAATTGAACTTGAGAAAGTCGTAAAAAATACCAGTGCTATTATAAATGACTCTTTATTTCTATCCGGTAAAAGAGCGGGGCTCACGGACAACCTGATTATGCAATTGGTTGATATTTACGCTTGGGATATTGATTTCGCTTTAAATATACGCGAAGGCGATTCATTTACTGTTATTTATGAAGAACAGTATAAAGATGGTATAAAAGTTTCTGATGGTCCGATTATCGCAGCTGAATTTGTTAATAGAAATAAACCTTTGAGATCTGTTCGTTATACACATGAAGATGGACGCATCGATTACTATGCAGATAACGGCGATGCTATGCGAAAAGCTTTTCTTAGAACTCCCGTTGAATTTGCTCGAATAAGTTCACGCTTTAATTTGAATAGAAAACATCCAATACTAAATAAAATTCGGGCACATCGAGGCGTTGACTACGCAGCATCAACAGGTACTCCTATAAAGGCAACGGGTGATGGTACTGTTGCATTTTCAGGAACGAAAGGTGGATATGGAAGAACTGTAATTTTAAAACATGGCGGTAAATACAGCACTGTTTATGCTCATCTACATAAATACGCCAAAGGCGTGCGTTCAGGCTCCAAAGTAAAACAAGGTCAGATTATTGGTTACGTTGGCAAGAGTGGACTAGCTACAGGGCCACATTTACATTATGAATTTAGAATAAACGGAGTTCATCGAAACCCGCTTACAGTTGCATTACCTAAAGTTGAATCGATAAGTAAAGATGCTTTATCTGAATTTAAAATAAAAATAAATCCAATGATTGTTGAATTAGATCGACTAACTGGCAAGAGCGCACTAGCAGTTCAACAACAAGATAGTCCTATAAAACTAGCTAATGCTAAAATGGAAGACGGCTAACATCTGTTTTTTAATTAACTTCGTGGTATCAATATGTATTACGTAGGACTCATGTCAGGCACGAGTATGGATGCGATAGATGCCGCGTTGGTTAAATTTGATCGCAAGGCCAATCTAAAGCTTTACCGTGAATACCCGATAGATAATGCTCTTCGACACCAAGTCCGCTTAATAAACGAAAAAAGTGAGTTAGGTCATATTGCAGATTTAGATCATGAACTGGGACATTTATTTGCTAAAGCCGTTAATGACTTATTAAAAGAAGCTAATATTTCATCAGAAGAAATAATCGCTATTGGCAGTCATGGTCAAACTATTTTACATAAGCCTAACAGTACGCATAAAACATCGATACAAATTGCTGATCCAAATATTATCTCTGCAGAAACCGGTGTTACAACAGTTGCTGATTTTAGAAGAATGGATATGGCCTATGGTGGGCAAGGTGCTCCTCTTGCAAGTTCATTTCATCAATATCAATTTCAACAAGAAGGTAAATCACTTGTAATTTTAAATATCGGTGGCATCGCAAACATAACCTTACTACCAAATGATGATAGTAAGGTGATTGGCTTTGATACTGGTCCTGGTAATGGCTTGCTTGATGACTGGATTCAACTAAACAAAGATAAAGAATATGACAAGGACAGTGCCTGGGCTAGTACGGGGAAAGAGAACAAGAAATTACTTGAGTTATTATTGAATGATAAATATTTCTTACTTACTGCACCCAAAAGCACCGGCAGAGAATATTTTAATCTTAAATGGTTAGAAGGATATTTAACTAAGCACAAATTAGACCTGCGTCCAGAAGATATTCAAGCGACATTATTGCAATTATCAGTACTCAGTATCTGTAACGTAATTCAAAACGTTGCTAACGATTATGATGAAGTATTACTTTGTGGTGGCGGTGCCTATAACCCTGCTTTTTTAAAACTGATACAAGATTTATTACAGAAAACAAAAGTATCAACAACTGCAGATTATGGATTGACACCTGATTGCATAGAAGCCGTCACTTTTGCCTGGCTTGCTAAACAGAGATTAGAGAATAAATCGGCAAATATTCCTGATGTTACCGGAGCAAATAAAGCCGTATTACTTGGTGGTATTTATTCACCAAGTTAAACCAGAATTAAAATCTAACAGAAAAAACCTAGACGGAAAAAGAAGAACCGCAGCCGCACGTGGTTTGTGCATTAGGATTGCGTATGACGAATTGCGCACCTTCCATGCCTTCTGAATAATCAATCTCAGCACCTGATAAATATTGAAAACTCATGGGATCAACCAATAACTTAACGCCATCATTTTCAACAATCGTGTCACCATCGCCTACTTCTTCGTCGAAAGTAAAACCATATTGAAACCCAGAACAACCGCCGCCACTTATGAAAACGCGCAACATAAGCGCATCATTGCCTTCATCTTCAATTAGCTCTTTAACCTTACTGGCAGCAGCTTCACTGAAAATAAGTGCACTTGGGATTACTTCTGCTTCAACTGAACTCATATATCACACCTAATAAAATAATTATTATTCGCCTACTTCAAGCGGTTCGCCATGACCCAGTGCTAATGGGGACTCTGCTGGCTCAAGTGAATGAACCAATTTACCATTTACTTCGGCACCGATCGCCATTTCTATCAAATTATAGTACACATTACCTGTGACTCTTGCTTTAGATGCAAGTTCCACATGTTCACTGCCATGTACGTCTCCAATAACGACACCATTTAACACAACAAATGGAACGCTCACTTCACCTTCAATAGTACCGCATTCACTGAGTGAAACCATGGAACGGCCATCATTTTCAGCTATGACATTACCTTTAACTGTGCCGTCAATATGTAAGCCGCCAGTAAATTTAATGTCACCTTGAATTTCGGTATGTTGACCTACCAGAGTATCAATGCGTGTCGCCTTACGTTTTTTAGAATTTCCAAACATATTTCACACCCCTTCAACCCGCACTTGCAGGCCATTCAAATATTTTATGGATGGTTGAATTTTTCTTTTCTTTTTGTCGTATATCAACCACCACCCTTAGTGGCTTGAATCCTTCAGGAAAGTTCAGACTACCCTCAATTCGTTCAAAATTCTTAAATTTAATTTCACGGTTGAGTTTATTGCCTGCAATCACCTCATCTAGAGATAAAACCTTGGATCCAGCCTCATTCATTCCTTCTATTGACATATCCATAGTCACTTCGACTACTTTATCACTTTTTGCCACATTGGTTAACACAAGCTTGAATCGGTAAAATCGCTCCTCATCTGTAGATTCTACGTGTAAACCTTGAATATTAAGCCCTTTGGAGTCAGTCGTAGCTGACATTATTCCTTGATAAAACTCTAACTCTTCTTTTAAAGAATACACCTGATCTTGTAAAACGCGAATTTCATTTTGTAATCTGGCAGCAACTTGAACATCAATCTGATGTGAGCGCTCCAACATTACTTGTTGTTCCCTTAGTTTCTTATTGTCAGTTTCAAGTCCCTGATTCACATCCCACAATAAATGAGATTCTTTACTTTGCGAAATACGATTTTTAATAAAACTCCAATGATTTGCATCTAACAATAACCATGCCGTAATTGAAGAAAACACACTAAATACAACAACAGCAAGAATAATTTCCAATGGACGATGTTTTTTTACAACTAGTTTATTCATAAATTTGAACTAAGTTTAAGGAATCAGGCCTGGCGACAACAACGATGTTCCTTCATCAAAACCAAACATCAAATTCATGTTCTGAATTGCTTGTCCAGCTGCTCCTTTCACTAAGTTATCAATCACTGACAAAATTACGGTTGGTTGTGATTCACTATCGCCAGGATGTATAGCAAGTCTGCATGTGTTACTCGTTTTAACCGATCTTGTGTCAGGATGCGATCCTTCAGGCATGACATCAACAAATGGCTCCTTTGCGTAGAAGTCAGCATAAACCTTTTGCATGACAACGGAATGGTCTAATGGCTTCACATAGACTGTTGCAAACATTCCTCT
>JBFIIJ010000221.1:0-4738 GCA_041601315.1 Gammaproteobacteria bacterium | reverse complement strand
GGTTTAATTAGATCAAGAACAAACGTTTCTTTATTTAGATTAGATAACAATTGTTTCATCGAAGTATTTTTGATAATACTACCTTGATCAATAATCGCGATATTTTTACAAAGGCTTTCAGCTTCTTCCAGATAATGAGTAGTAAGCATGATGGTAACCCCCTGTTGGTTAATATCGATAAGAAAGTCCCACATAGAGCGTCTTAATTCGACATCAACACCAGCTGTTGGCTCATCCAGAATCAACATTTTTGGTTCATGAACAAGTGCTCTAGCTATCATTAAACGACGTTTCATACCTCCCGACAAATTTCGTGCAGGTTCTCGGCTTTTTTTTATTAGGCCTAATTTATCAAGATACTTTTCTGCTCTTTGTAATGCGATATTGCGTTTAATTCCATAGTAACCACCCTGATTGGCAACGATATCAAGCGGTGTCTCAAATTGTGAAAAATTAATTTCTTGAGGAACTATACCAATACATGCTTTTGCTGCTTCATTTTCTGTATCAATATCATGTCCAAAAACTTTAACTGAACCTGATGATTTATTAACAAGGCCACAAATAATACCTATAGTCGTTGATTTTCCTGCGCCATTTGGACCGAGTAATGCAAAAAAATCACCCCTATTAATATTTAGGTTGATGCTTTTAAGTGCCACAAATTTGTTTGGATAAACTTTATTTAAGTTTTTAATTTCTAGTGCAGACATGACTTAATGGAAGAGTGATTAAATTTGTATGATAAAACATATATCATATTATAAATTGAATTATTCCAGACCGGAACACGAATGATTAAGCGGTAGATAATGCAGTCTATTTTATAAAAGGCAGGAGTTTATTTAACCCTGTATTTTTTTAATGGTTTCTTTTTGTGCTTCACCTTTTTTGCTTAATGCCATAGCCAAAACACTGTCTCGTTTCAGTGCAAGTTTGAAATAATCTTTCGAAATTTTTATTAATCGAGTTTCGTGATCTGTTCTAACATAAGCATTTCTTTCACCATTGCCATCTTCCATTAAAGCTTGTTCTCCAAAGTAATCACCAGGTTTAAGTTTGGCGAGAATATTTATTTTGCCATCTTCGTCAATAATAAAGACTTCGACAATGCCATCCAGAATCACATATAAATGCTCGCCATGCTCTGCTTCTTTAATAATAAAGTCGCCTGGGCCAACAGTAATGACTTCTGTCCACCTGGGGAAGGAATCTAGTTCAATGTCTGCCAAGGACTGAAAAAGTCTTAAATTACGTAGTATGCTGCGTACTTCATTTTCTTCTTTTTTAAATTCAGGAATAACGGTTACATCTTCCGATTCTTCAATGCCATCAATATTTAGTAAAACATGCTTTTTATCAATTCGAAAAAGCTTGCTTGGATGGAATGCACGGACACTGGCATTTCTTCTTCCTTCACTTCCAGGCAACAAAGATTGTTCACCGAAAAAATCGCCCGCACGTAATGTCGCGATTGCTATTTCGCGACCACTACCACCACCCTTGATAGAAACCTCAACCGTCCCTTCCAAAATAACATACATGCAATCGCCAATTTCATCTTCACGAATAATGCCTTTCTTCATGTCATATTCTTCATAACCATTATCCGGAGAATTGATGATTTGATTTAATTCATCATCACTGAGTGAAGCAAAAATGGGTACTTTTCTAAGTTGGCTTGGATTAATGATATTGTCTGTCATTTTATTTCCTATTAAATGCTATCTAGTTAAAGTCTTGTCATTGATAAAGCAAAATTCTAGATCAAAATCTAGCTGTTTTAAATATGACTACACTATAAGAAAATAGTGCCGTTAAATGAATCGGTTGCCATTAAATTTGATACTCTTATCACATGTTTCTGCTGCTTGATTAAGAAATAGCGAACCGTGTCACATTCTCTTTTTACAGTGCGAAATAACAATCCCTAACTGGTTTCTTCGTTATCTTCTTTTTTAGACACTTTTTTCTTTGTCGTTTTTTTTGTCTCAGATTTATTTTCGCTGCCTTTTGGCCACGGACTAAACGGAAACGGGCGTTCTTCAGATTTAAAAGTGATGTAGAGTAAAATTTGAGAAACGTATTGATTTAAAGAATCGCAAAAATCAAGGATTTGTTCATTTAATTCTGAAGTAATGAGTTTCATAATAAATTGAAAAATTACGACCAACCAAATCAGGGCGAAAAGAAAATAAAATATAACACCGTAGATAAGTATAAATAGTCCTCTGGTCCATACATCAATATTCTTAGCGTTTTCTTTTATATCCATAATTCATTCTCCGAGTAAATGATTTTGTATGTAAATAGTTGACTTATTTCACTAAAATTGCAACGACAATATGATTTGTATTGAAATCACTGAAAATCTCAAATTTTCTTTATTTTTCAATAATCTAGTTGTATTTGGCATGATCATAGCTTAATGATTAGTATAGATCAGTTCTATTTTGATTAATTTGCGATTGAATGTCCTGATAGAACCCTTTGCTGACAGAATTATAGCGTGCTATACATCGTCGTGCTGATTAAAAAATGATAGGCTTTGACTCGAAATAATGGATAAGAAATCAGGCAGATATGCAAGAAATTGACGAAGATACAATCATGAAATTTCCTTGCCAGTTTCCCATTAAAGCAATGGGAAAGGTTGAGGATGATTTTGATGCTCTCATTGTGGGTATTGTCAGAAATCATGTGTCGGATTTATCTGAAAATGCGGTAAAAAGCCGTCTTAGCAAAGAAGGGAAATTCATATCAGTCACGGTGACCGTGGAAGCTCACAGTAAACAACAATTGGATAATATTTATCTTGAATTAACAGCGCACGAAAAAGTGTTGTGGGCATTATGAGTATTCAAGTCAAAGATCTTGGCATTAAGGATTATGTAGAGACATATCAATCAATGCGTGAATTTAATGATCAGCGTAACTCAGACACAGAAGACCAAATCTGGTTACTTGAACACCCGCCCGTTTATACTCTGGGGCTCTCAGATAAAACTGAACACCTTTTAAATACGGCTGACATTCCGGTTATCAAAACTGATCGTGGCGGTCAGGTGACATATCATGGCCCCGGCCAGTTAATCGCTTATTTGTTAATAGATTTAAAACGACGACCGTATGCTATAAAAAAACTGGTTTCATTAATGGAAGCGTCGGTTATTGAATATCTTGAATATTGTGGCGTGCAGTCCGAACGTAAAGCCGGTGCACCAGGTGTTTATGTTAAAGGAGAAAAAATTGCTGCTTTAGGTGTTCGTGTCAGGAAAGGGTGCACTTATCATGGTTTGGCATTAAATATAAATATGGATCTAAAGCCATTTGAAGGTATAAATCCTTGTGGATATGAAGGCCTTATTTGTACACAGTTAATCAATTACAAAAAAAACATTTCAGTAGATGAAGTAAAAAAGTATTTAATCAAATATTTATTAAAATATCTGGATCAGTCATCTGACGTACTGTCCGATGTCGCATAGCTCACAAGGATAGTATTTATTTATGTATCAAGACAACATTCATAAGCAGCCAGAACAAGAAAAACGTGGCAAGCTAAAGACGAATAAAATTCCTATAAAAGTGGTTCCTGTTGAAGGCAAGCTTCCAAGAAAACCAGAATGGATTAAAGCCAAGGCGCCGACAGATGAACGTGTCTTAAATCTTAAAAAAATTATTCGTGAAAATAAGTTGCATACTGTTTGTGAAGAAGCCTCATGCCCAAATATTGGAGAATGCTTTAGTCATGGCACAGCTACCTTTATGATTATGGGGGATATCTGTACACGTCGTTGCCCTTTCTGTGATGTAGCGCATGGTAAACCTTTAGCTCTTGATCCAGAAGAGCCAGCAAACCTGGCAAATGCAATTAAAATAATGAATCTAAAGTATGTGGTCGTTACTTCAGTCGATCGGGATGATCAATTAGACAGAGGTGCTGGACATTTTGTCGCTTGTATTAAAAAGATAAGAGAAGAGTGCCCGACGACGCGCATTGAAATACTCGTGCCTGATTTCCGTTCTAAAATAGATATTGCTTTGGATATATTAAATAAAGCACCGCCCGATGTTTTTAATCATAATCTCGAATCAATACCACGATTATATGAAAAGATAAGACCGGGTGCGGATTATGTTGCGTCATTAACATTAATAAAGAAATTCAAACAACAAAACAATTCTGTAGCAACCAAATCCGGGTTGATGCTAGGGCTTGGTGAAACATTGGATGAAGTTAAAGAGGTTTTGCAAGATTTAAAAAATAATGGGTGTGACATGGTAACAATAGGTCAGTACTTGCAACCAAGCCGTTATCATTTACCAGTAGAACGTTTCGTTCATCCTGATGAATTTGAGGAACTAAAGCAATATGCAGAAAGTCTTGGATTCATGAACGTTGCAAGTGCACCGATGGTACGTTCTTCTTATCATGCTGATTTGCAAGCATTAGGTAAAAATATTAACTAATATTATTATTGCCTTTTCAGTTAACGGCTGTCGTTCGTGATTAAAAGGCTACTGTTATTGCATATCATAAATAATAATTTTTAAAGCTTGTTCAAGTTAATTATTATAAAATTCTGTTATAAATCTAAGTTGATAGAGTTGTTTATTAAATGAAAAAAGATAGCCGAATTCTTATTCACGGTGCAGGAGTTGCAGGACTGACCTGTGCAATATGGTTAGGTAGAAATGGTTTTCGTCCTGTTATCGTTGAAAAGGCCCCCGAAAT
>JBFIIJ010000220.1:0-4779 GCA_041601315.1 Gammaproteobacteria bacterium | reverse complement strand
GTGATGCTTATTTTTGGCAAGAGTTTGATATAGGTGATATGCCGGGTGAGTTTCGAGTCGGCGAACAAGTGTTAAGCTGGGGCGAAAGTACCTTTATTCAAAATAGTATTAATACAATTAATCCGGTTGATGTATCTGCTATACGTTCACCAGGTGCTGAATTGCGCGAAGCACTGGTTCCCGTCGGAATGATTCAAGCTAGTTTAGGTGTGACAGATAATCTATCTGTTGAAGCCTATTATCAATACGATTGGGAACAAACAGTGATTGACCCTGCTGGTTCCTACTTTAGTACGAATGATTTTGCCGGCGATGGAGGTGTCTTTCTTGTTGGTGCTGGCGCTGGTGCTATTGGTGATTATATTGGTGCAGCACTTACTCCCACTCCCAATATTCTTGCAGCAGCATTTGGTGGTTCAACAGGTCCACAAGTTACTGCGACTCGAGCAGGTAATAAAGAACCAGGTAATGGTGGTGAATATGGTGCAGCGCTACGTCTTTATGTTCCTGAATTAAATGATACTGAATTTGGTTTCTACCATATTAAATACCATAGTCGTTTGCCGATAATAAATGCGATAGTCGGCACAAATCCCGGAAACTTGAACAATGCTCAATATCAGTTGAGTTATCCAGAGGATATAAAGTTATATGGCATGAGTTTTAATACTCAATTGGGTAGTACGGGAATAGCATTACAAGGTGAATATTCGTTTAGAGAAGATACACCACTGCAAATTGATGATATCGAATTACTGGCTGCTGCATTGAATGCTGGAGCAATTGTTTCTCAAGTAACATCCGCGCCAGGTACTTTTACGTCGGGTGATTTTATTCAGGGACATATAGAACGAGATGTTAGTCAATTTCAAATGACCGCGACTAAAATTTTTGGGCAAGTGTTCAAAGCTGATCAGGCAGTGTTATTAGGTGAATGGGCAATTACACATATCCATAACATGCCAAGTAAAAGCACATTGAGGTTAGACGCACCAGGTACGGCTACGACCGGTAATGCTGCCCATATAGGTGTTTTGACAGGGCATGTTCTTGAAGAAGCGGATAATTTTGCTGACTCTACTTCATGGGGTTATCGTATTGCTGGTCGTCTTGAATATAACAACGCTTTATTTGGCTCTGTCAATTTACAACCAAGGTTTGCATGGCAACATGATGTAGCCGGTATTACGCCGGGGCCAGCAACTAATTTTGTTGCAGGCAACAAAATTTTATCTGTTGGTATTCGTGCTGTTTATCAAAACCAATGGGAAGCTGATTTAAGTTATACAAATTATCTGGGAGATAATCGTCAACACTTATTACATGATCGTGACTTCACCGCATTTTCAATTAAATATTCTTTTTAGGTTAACTGTTAATGAACACCATGTTTAAAAAATTATGTGTATTTTTCCTGCTTGGTTTTGCATTTAATGTTTTTGCAGAAAGTAGTGCTGAGGACATTGCAAAACTGGGTAATCAATTGACACCACTTGGCGGAATTAAAGCAGCTAATTCTGATGGCAGTATCCCGGCGTGGAATGGAGGACTAACGACTCCACCGGCTGGATATAAAGCTGGAGATCATTATATTGATCCATTTTCAGACGATGCAATTAAGTTGACTATCACTAATAGTAATATGTCTGAATATTCAGATAAATTAAGTGAAGGGCATAAGGCGTTATTAAAAACGTACCCCGATACTTATAAATTAAATATATATCAATCACGACGCACGGCAGCTGCACCGCAACGAATTTATGATGCTACAAAACGAATTGCAGCAAATACAAAGTTAACTCCAGATGGTAATGGCGTAACAGGTGCTATCGAAGGTACACCGTTCCCAATTCCAAGCAATGGACTGGAAGTAATTTGGAATCACATTTTAAGATGGCGTGGTAATTTTGCTGAACGAAATATATCACAAGCTGCACCAACGCGAAGTGGTGATTACACACTGGTCAAGTTTATAGATAAAGTGAGTATTCTATATAGTCATGAAGATATGACTGAAGAAAAAATGAATAACATCATACTTTATTTCAAACAGGAAGTGGTTGCGCCAGCAAGACTCGCAGGCGGAATTCTATTAGGTCATGAAACGCTGAACCAGAATAAAGAAAAGCGTAAAGCATGGATTTACAATCCCGGCCAAAGGCGTGTAAGACGCGCACCTAATGTAGCATTTGATAATCCTGGTACCGCGTCTGATGGTATGAGAACCAACGATCAGTTAGATATGTATAACGGAAGTCCAGAACGCTATAACTGGGAGTTAGTCGGCAAGAAAGAAATTTATGTGCCTTATAATAATTACAAAATATCAAGTCCTACACTTAAATTTAAAGACATATTAAGCCCTATCCATATCAATCAGGATTACCCTCGTTATGAGTTACATCGGGTATGGGTTGTAGAAGCGACTTTAAAAGAGGATGCACGTCATATATTTAAACGTCGAACATTTTATGTCGATGAAGACTCATGGCAAATATTAATTGTTGATCAATACGATAATCGGGATCAGTTGTGGCGAGTATCTGAAGGGATGGCAATGAATTATTATGATGTTCCCGCTCTTTGGACAACACTGGAAGTTCATACTGATTTGCAGGCAGGACGCTATCTTGTTTTTGGACTAGATAATGAAAGTGTGCCGTATGATTTTAGGACCACTATTTCTGATAGTGAATTTTCTCCCTCGGCGCTTCGAAGAGAGGGTAAGCGCTAAGTAGTAGATAATAGTTATATTCATGTATAACGTTTATAAAACCTTATTACTAACCTTTTTTCTGATACCCATTCAGAGTATAAATTCTGATGAACTAATCTTGTCAGAGCATTCGACCCTATCACCTTTAGCAGAAAAATCTTTATTGTTAGCATCAGATCAATCCGGTTTATTGTCAGTGGTTGCAGGAGAGAGAGGTCATATTCTTTATTCAACAAACGATAAAGACTGGACTCAGGCAGGTGTTGAAACAAGACTAACATTGACTAATGTTTTTATGCTCAATGAAAGTACAGGATGGGCTGTTGGCCACGATGCCGTTATTTTAAAAACAAATGATGGTGCTAAAACCTGGAAAAAAATATTTTCTGATATTGACGAAGAAGCTCCTTTGCTCGACTTATATTTTAAAGATGAGTCGAATGGTATCGCTGTTGGTGCTTATTCATTAATTTATCTTACAGAAGATGGTGGTTTGAATTGGAAAAAATCAGAATTAAATTTATCTGGTAATAGCGTTAATAAGGATGAGAGTTCGACAGAATATGACGAGGTTTTTGATTTACATCTTAATGCTATAGCTTATGCTGGAGAAAAACGGTTTTATATCGCTGCTGAAGCCGGGCATATATTACGTTCTGATGATGAAGGTGAAAGCTGGCTTGATTTAACTTCACCTTATCAAGGTTCATTTTTTGGTGTATTACCATTATCTTTTAATGAAGTGATTGCTTATGGGTTACGTGGTCATCTTTATCGATCCTCTGATGCAGGAAACACATGGGAACAAATAGAAACTGGAAGCAAGGAAATGCTAACCAATGCCAAACTACTTTCTAACGGAGATATCGTTGTAGTTGGTTTGGCGGGAACTTTGTTGCTTAGCAAAGATAACGGGAAATCCTTTTCATCCATTGATTTACATCATCGGCATGGTTTATCAGCAATATTAGAAACAAAAGATATTTCGATAATTTTAATTGGTGATGCTGGTATTGAAGTAATTCCGCATATTAGTCTCATTTTGGATAAATGATATAAATGTTTGCTTCAAGTCTTATATCAATCATAGAAAACTTTCTATTTACTAAACGTAAATTTGTAATCGCTCTATTTATAATTGTAACTGTGCTTCTGTCATGGTCAGTATCAAATCTTAAAGTTGATGCTGGTTTTAGTAAAATGCTGCCGTTGCAACACGAATATATGCAAACGTTTGTTAAATACCGCAACGAATTTGGCGGAGCAAACAGAGTGCTAGTTGCATTGACAGTGAAAGAAGGAGATATCTTTACTCCTGAATTTTTTAAAATATTAAAACTGGCAACAGATGAAGTATTTTTTATTCCAGGAGTTGATCGATCTCGCGTAACATCACTTTTTACACCTAATGTTCGTTTTACCGAAGTTGTTGAAGATGGTATTACCGGTGGAAATGTTATTCCTGATGATTTTCAAGGAACAGAAGCAGATCTACTTCGAGTTAAAGAAAATATAATCAAAGCTGGTATAATAGGAAGATTGGTGGCAAACGACTTTTCCGGAGCATTAATCAGTGCACAACTACTTGAGATTGATCCGAATACAGGAGAAAAACTCGACTATGTTAGTGTCGCTGAACAACTTGAAGAAAAAATAAGAGATAATAATTTTCAAGTTGATGTAAACGTAGATTACCACATCATTGGTTTCGCAAAAGTAATTGGTGATATCACCGATGGCGCAGAACGAACTATATTGTTTTTTATTATTAGCTTTCTGATAACAAGCCTTCTTGTTTATTTTTATGCTCAATCAATTTCAATTGCGCTTGTACCTCTGTGTTGTTCATTAATTGCCGTTATCTGGCAATTAGGAACACTACCTTTACTTGGTTATGGCATCGATCCTATGTCTATTCTTGTACCTTTTTTAATTTTTGCAATTGGTGTCAGTCATGGCGTTCAAATGATTAGTGCCATCCGTGTAGAAATATATCTCGGTGCTAGTGGTATTGATGCTGCAAGAAAAAGTTTTAGACGATTATTTATTCCTGGACTAGT
>JBFIIJ010000219.1:0-4781 GCA_041601315.1 Gammaproteobacteria bacterium | reverse complement strand
GTTTTAATTACTTTGATAAATACTAAATTAAAAATTATATATACAACGGCATTATTCTTACTGTTTTCAAGTGTAAGTGCAGATGTCCGCACTGTTTCTGTTTCAGAACTGGAACCGGAAAGCAAACATATTAGAGCAAGTGAATTAATTACGCATATCTTAACAACGTATCATTATAAAAAAACAGAATTGGACGACGCGCTTTCCAATTCAATATATAAACATTACCTTGAAAATCTGGATCAGAATAAAGCTTATTTTCATAAATCTGATATTCAGGAGTTCGAACGTTATAGATTTAAAATTGATGACGCCATATTAAGATCTGACTTAAGCCCGGCATTTGATATTTTTAAACGTTATCGACAACGCGTTGAAGAAAGAATTAAATTCGCACTTAGTGCCGTAAAACAAGATTTTAACTTTGAAATAGATGAGTCATATCGCTTTGATCGTCGTAAAGATGACTGGTTAGAGAGCAAAGCTGAACTCGATACGCTTTGGCGTAAACGAGTTAAAAATGACGTTTTAAATTTACAGCTTACAAAAAAAGAACCTGATGAAATCAGGAAAACATTGTCTGAACGTTATGAAAGAATTCTTAGTAGCACCTTTCAACTAAATTCAAATGATGTATTTCAATCGTTTATTAATGCTTATACAACATCAATAGAACCGCATACGGCATATTTTTCACCTCGCACATCTGAAAACTTTGATATCAGTATGCGTTTATCATTAGAAGGTATTGGTGCCGTATTACGTGGAGACAATGACTATACTCAAGTTGTTAAAGTAATTACTGGTGGCCCAGCAGACTTAAGTGGTGAACTTGGTGCTGATGATCGCATTGTTGGTGTAGGTCAGGATAAAGATGGAAAGATAGTGGACGTGATTGGCTGGCGTCTGGATGATGTTGTTGATCTAATACGCGGTCCTAAAGGAACTGTTATTAGGTTAGAAGTCCTGCCCAAAGATATAGGCGCGGAAGGCCCTTCCAAGATAGTTACAATGACACGTGAAAAAATAAAACTGGAAGAGCAAGATGCAAGCTCAAGTATTATTGAAATCCCCAATAGCAAAACACGTATTGGTGTTATTGATTTACCTACTTTCTATATTGATTTTGCTGCACAAGCAGAAGGTAAAAAAGATTATAAGAGCACATCACGTGATGTCCGTAAACTAATCAAGGAAATGTTAAAAGAAAATATCGATGGTTTGATTGTAGATTTACGCGACAACGGTGGTGGCTCATTATCTGAAGCACTCGAATTAACCGGTTTATTCATAGACAGAGGTCCCGTTGTTCAAACTAAAGATGCTTCTGGCAGAGTTGATATCAATTACGACCCGGAACCGGGTATAAGTTATCCAGGACCATTAGCTGTATTAGTTGATCGTAACAGCGCATCTGCTTCTGAAATTTTTGCTGGCGCTATTCAGGATTACCATCGAGGTATTATTGTTGGGGAGCCTACCTTTGGTAAAGGAACTGTGCAAAACGTAATTGATTTAAATCGCTTTATAAAAGAAACCAATGAAGACCATGGTCGACTTAAAACCACGATAGCTCAGTTCTTTCGCGTAAGCGGTGGCAGCAATCAATATAAAGGTGTAATTCCCGATATTATATTCCCAACCGCCGAAGACTCATCGGATCAAGGTGAACGCGCTTATGAAAATGCCCTGCCCTGGGACCAAGTAAAAGCCGCGAAATATTATCCGGCAAGTGCGCCAATAGATAGTTTCGTTATTGCAAAACAAGAACATGAAAAACGAATCAAGAAAAATAAATTATTCCAATTATTGATGGAAGACTTGTATTTACAACGTGAAGCCAGTGAACGAAAAGAAATCCCTTTATTGGAAAGCAAACGTAAAGCAGAACGTGAAAAAATTCTAACTGCAAAAAAAGTTATTCAAAATGCAATGCGCGCCGAAAAAGGGTTGCCCCCTTTAAAGGATGATGAAGAAGTCGAATTATCTGCGACTAGCGAAGACAATCAAGAAGATAAACCTATTGACATCTTGTTGAACGAAACAGCAGAAATACTAAATGATTTAATAAAACCGCCAGCTGGTAAAAATATAGATACAAGAACTGTAAAATCTGAAAAACCTGCCGTATTAAATAATAACTTGTAATATTATTTAAATACTTAATATTTCAAAATTCTGCAACGTGAGTTTCAGAATTTAAAGCACAATTTAAGGGAGAGCTATCATTAAAACTACACCCGCAACATTAATTGAAGGTGATGGTATCGGACCAGAGATACTCGACTCAACTGTAGAAATCCTTGAAGCACTCGGTGCAAAATTTGAATGGCATCGCTTTAAAGCCGGTCTTTCTGCACACGAAGAATTTGGTGACCCCTTGCCTCAAGCCATGATGGATAATATTCGAGAAACACGACTGGCACTTAAAGCACCACTGGGAACACCTATCGGCGGTGGCTTTCGTTCAGCAAATGTACGTTTAAGAGAAGAGTTTAAATTGTATGCGAATGTACGACCCGCTGTTTCTTACCTGCATGATCGCCGTCGTTATGACAAAATCGATATTGTTCTAATTCGCGAAAATACCGAAGGACTTTATGTCGGTGTAGAACATTATATACCGATTGATGATGATCCAAGAGCAGTTGCCGAAGCATCAGGCATCATTACCCGTTCGGGTTGTCGTCGTATTGCAGAATATACATTTGATTATGCCATTAAGAATAATCGTAAAAAAGTAACGATTGTACATAAGGCAAATATTCTAAAAAAACTAACCGGACTATTTCTTGAAACAGCACAAGAAGTAGGCAAGAAGTATGAAGGACAACTCGAGATTGATGATCGAATTGTTGATAACACAGCCATGCAACTGGTAACCAATCCTTCACAATTCGATATGATTCTAACAACGAATATGTTCGGTGATATTCTTTCGGATGAAATTGCCGGTTTAATTGGCGGTTTAGGACTTGCGCCTGGTGGTAACATTGGTAAAGACGCAGCAATCTTTGAAGCTGTGCATGGCACTGCGCCAGATATCGCAGGCAAAGGTATTGCTAACCCAACAGCCCTACTCCTTGCAGCAGCCATGATGCTTGACCATATTAATGAAAAACCATTGGGTGACCAGTTACGTTATGCTATTCAAGAAGCATTGAAAGATCCAAAAACTCGTACAGGTGATTTACAAGGAACGGCTTCAACAAAAGAATATACGAAAGCAATAATCAGTTATCTGGATTAATCACCCTCTTAATATTTTAAGGTAAAATAATGGGATGGTTAATTACCAAATACTTTCTCACTGCCGCAATCGTCGTTCTTGTATCTGAGGTCGCAAAGCGTAGTGATAAGTTGGGCGGCCTTCTTGCTGCACTTCCTCTCGTTACTGTACTTGCACTTATCTGGCTCTATGTGGAAAAACAACCACAAGAGAAAATAGCCAACCATGCCTGGTATACCTTCTGGTATGTTGTGCCAACCTTACCAATGTTTCTGGCCTTTCCAGCACTGCTACCACGTCTTGGGTTCTGGCCAACATTACTGACTTGTGTATTTATCACACTCATCTGCTTTGGACTTTTTGCACTTGCCGTCCGTCACTTTGGCATTGAATTACTGTAATACACTTGTCTCAACAAATCATTCCTGCGAACTTACATAAACTTTATCGGCTCAATCTCGTCCGCACATTTAAAATTAAAAATTGTTGAATAAAAATATAATTCTGCTTCCAAGGTCCGTTTTATATTTTTTGCTTGTCTAAAACCATGTTGTTCTCCTTCATAAGCAATATAGGCAACCGGAATTCCTTTTTCCTTTAATGCATTGACCATCATCTCTGCTTGATTAGGTAAAACAATTTTATCTTCAAGGCCTTGGAAAAAAATAACCGGACAAGATAATTTATCAACCGCATAGACTGGCGAACGCGCTTTATATAATTCTTGTTCTTCTGGATAAGCGCCGATCAATGAATCCAGATAACGTGATTCAAATTTATGTGTTTCTTTTGCCAAGGCTTCCAGATCACTAACACCATAATGACTGGCACCAGCTTTAAATACATCTGTAAATGCTAGTGACGCTAGCGTCGTGAAGCCTCCTGCACTGCCGCCGCGTATGGCTAAACGTTCTTTATCAACCCAACTTTGTTCAGCAACATACAACGCAGCTTTGCTGCAATCATTAACATCAACAATTCCCCATTGTTTATTTAAACGTTGGCGATAAGCTCGTCCATAACCACTGCTTCCACCATAATTCACATCTAATACTGCAAAGCCTCTACTGGAAAAAAACTGCGCTACCATTTTTATTCCATTATGTGATTCACCTGTTGGCCCACCATGGCTCATAACAATTAACGGTGGCAGTTCATTATCAAGTCCAATGTAGTCTTTATTCGTTGGCCGATAGAAAAATGCATGCGCATTATTTTTTTTATCTACTGGAAAGCTTAATGATTCACCAATTGAAATATTATCTTCACTAAGATTTAAATTATTTGCTTTACGAATTGTTTTCGTTTTATTTTGCTCTATATGATATTCAACTATGGATGGAAATTGAGTTGGAGATGCGGCCAGAAACCAGGATTTGTTTCCACTACAGACTATCGATTCAAAATCTGTATAGGGAAGTTCAATGGGATCCAGTGACTTTTCATTAACATTTATCAATGTGAGATAAGCTAATCCATTCTTGCGATAGATAGCCTGAATAGTATCTTTGTTCATAAAATCATAATTACATTCACGAAATGACCATTGTGG
>JBFIIJ010000218.1:0-4783 GCA_041601315.1 Gammaproteobacteria bacterium | reverse complement strand
TGCGCGTGCCCCATTCCAGCAATTGCTGTTATTGGAATAGCGTGAGCTATATCAGTAGCGACGATTTTAATGGCTTTATATTTTGGATATAGAAAGAATAAAAATGCAGCACCGATTACTCCGGCACCGACAGAAGAAATTGTTACAAGAACACCTATCAATGCTCCGGCAAAAATAGTAGTTGGTTTACGAAACTTACGATGAATTGCTTTTATTGCCGCAGAATTTTTGTCGGTGCTTAGTTTGTGAAGTTGGTTTCGACTTAATAGAAAGATACTCGTTAGAATCAGCGCAATACTTAAAGTGCCCATAATCAAATGATCGTAATTAATACCTGCGCTATCGAGTTTCTTGATGATAAAGATAGAAATGAGTGATGCTGGGATGCTACCAATAAAAAGTAGTTTAACTATTTTCCATTGGATGTTGCCTTGCTTATGATGAACAAGCACACCACCTGACTTGGTTATAGCGGCATAAAGCAGATCTGTTCCTACCGCAACAGCTGGTTTAATGCCAAATCCTAAAACGAGAATAGGCGTCATTAAAGACCCGCCCCCTACGCCAGTCATGCCGACGATAAAACCAACGATAAAACCAATAATTGTAAATGAGATATCCATATGTCTTTGTTATTTCTAGAAATAAATTAATTCTGTTCAAAAATCGAGCTAATTTACAGGGTGTGAACTATTCTGAAAAAGAATTATTATGTATATTTTTATAATATTTTCTTATAAGAGAGTCAAAATGAAAATTCAGCAACTCAAATACATATGGGAAGTAGCGAATCATGGTCTAAATGTATCAGCGGCAGCAGAGAGCTTATTTACTTCTCAACCCGGTGTTAGTAAACAAATTCGTATGCTTGAAGATGAACTCGATGTACAGATATTCCAGAGAAACGGTAAACATCTAACTGAGATTACACCCGCTGGTCGAGTAATAATCGAGATGGCCGGTGATATATTAAAAAAGGTTGAAGGTGTTAAACGTGTAGCCGATGATTTTAGTAATAAAAGCCACGGCGTACTTTCATTAGCTACAACGCATACGCAAGCACGATATGTGTTACCCAAAATAATTCAGGAATTCATCAAACTTTATCCGGATATTTCTTTGGATATGCATCAGGGCACACCGGTACAAATTTCTGAGCTGGCGTCTAAAGGTACTGTAGATTTTGCTATAGCTACAGAGGCATTAGAATTGTTTGATAATTTGATTATGATGCCTTGCTATCGTTGGAACAGAAGTGTCATTGTGAATCAGGAACACCCTTTGGCAAATGAGACATCATTAACATTGGAAAAATTGGCTGAATATCCTCTTGTTACTTATGTGTTCGGTTTTACAGGCCGCTCACAATTAGATCGCGCATTCCAAAAAGCGAACTTGTCACCAAAGATTTTCTTTACAGCATCTGATGCGGATGTAATAAAAACTTATGTCAAAATGAATCTAGGCGTCGGTATTGTCGCGAGTATGGCCTATGACTCTGAAATTGATACAGAGCTTGTTTCAATTGATGCGAGTCATTTGTTTGAACCGAGTGTCACCAGAATTGGTTTCCGGCGTGGCACGTTTTTACGTGCATATATGTATGAGTTTATAAGGTTATTTGCACCTCATTTGACACAAGATGTTATTCAGCAATCAATGCAAACCAAGACCAAACAGGAATTGGAAGAAATATTTAACGATATAGTTTTACCAGATTATTAATCAGTCAAAGAAAATCCAGATCATTTGCATCTAAAATATCTTTTGCAGTATCTTCTTCACTGGTCTGGCCGTTTAATATTTCATTTATAAATTTGAAATAGACGGTGTAAACAATGGGTTCTTTGCCCTCTTTTTCCACAATAAAAAACGGTGCTTGATTTACGGCATACTGTTTAGCTAACTGCATTCCTTCACTGTTCATATCACGTTCATCTGCAATTACGGTTCGATCTATTTTGTCGAAATAACCTTCTTTCTCAAGGCGAGACTGTACTTCAGCACATTTTCTACAAGGACTACCATCAATTTTTATCTTTTTAACAAAGGTAATTTTCATAAAAGTTATTTTTTAAGGTTTCCTTCATGTAATCCGCATTCTTTCTGTGTTGCTTCTTCCCACCACCAGCGACCTGCACGTTCATGTTGATTAGGCAGAACGGCACGAGTACAAGGTTCGCAACCTATGCTTATAAAACCTTGTTGGTGCAATGCGTTAATCGGAACATCATTACTTCTAATATATTCCCAAACATCTGCTGAAGACCAGTTTGAAAGCGGGTTAAACTTTATCAAGTCATTTTCAGCAGTAGAAAAAGCGGCATCACGTTCGATAACAGGGATATTATTTCGCGTATCAGGACTTTGATCTTTCCTTTGTCCCGTAATCCAGGCATTAAGCGTTGTTAGTTTTCGTCGCAGCGGGATTACCTTACGAATACTGCAGCACTCCTTATGACCATCTTTATAAAAACTATATAGTCCTTTTTCTTTCACCAGATTTTGTACTGATTCAGTATCTGGTGAGAGCACATCAATTTTTATATTGTAATGCTCTCGTACTTGTTCGATAAAACGATAGGTTTCGGCATGTAAACGTCCTGTATCCAGTGAAAAAACGTTTACATCCGTTTTAATTTTGGTTGCCATATCAATTAATACGACATCCTCGGCACCACTAAATGAAATTGCAATGTTGTCAAAACTCTCCAGCGCGAATTTAATAATTGCGGCAGGCGAGCGATCCTTATACTCATTTGCCTGTTGTTCTGTGTCAAAATCTAATGTGCTCATGGCGGTATAATTTTCTAAGTTATTGATTTTTATTTTAATAAAACTTAAGAGCGGCGATTTTATCAGAAAGGTATAGTGCTACCTATAATATGTGCTTATATGTATAGTTAATTTTTGCATAAATTTGCTTAATAAGTGGCAATATGACACATACTGGCTAGTATTATAAAATATGCGTTTGAATAAATTGTTATTTTTTAAATTCGCCTGATAATATTAGATAAATCAGTAATTTCCTTTATGGAGTCAGAACCAATGAGTGATAAATCATCTGGAAAAGAAGAAGTTCAAACAATGTGGTCCGAAAGTCTGCTTGAGCATCTTTACCTTGCCTTAAAAAAAGATAAAGAAGATTCAATGATTCTGGAGCTTATTGATGAGCTGAAAGCCAAAGATTATGACGACGATTTTCTAATTAAAAAGGTGACAATGAAAGTCGGTGCAACTGCAGCTTCGAGAATGAAAAATTTATTAGCGGGAAAAACTACCGGTGGTAGCTATTCGACTGGTGCTGGTGAAGAAAAACCATTAAGTAAAGCAGATCAGGCAAGAGCCAATGCCGCGGCAAAAAGACGTGCTGAGGAAAAACCGGGTCTAGTAGGAAAAATAAAAGGAATTTTTGGCGGAAGTTAAGACTAAAAAGTATGACTCTCTAGATACTTAAGGGGTATGTAGGTTCCGTGCGCTGATAGGTCTGTTAAATAGAGAGTATTATCATCATCTGCTTCTATAACTAAATGCGTACGGGATACATCTCTTAAATTTGGATCCAGCATAATATCGCTTTTACTATCGCGACCAATGACATTCTTTCCAATTTTTAATTTGTAACTTCGTCCAGACTCGTCAATAAATTTAATACCAGATTCATCACAAATAATTTTGCACGGATGTTTGGATATTAAGACATCGATTCCTTTGCCTTTTTTCATTCTGATCGTGACATTTTCGCCCTTGGGCATTTTTTCCATTTCTGCGCTGGTTTTATTTTCTGACAGAGGTTCGAATACGGTATTTTCCAGCATTAAAGTATCTTTAAATTCATTACCTTCTTCTGAATTTGATCTATCTTTAACATGTTTTTTCTTTTCTGAATAAAGATACTTAATGATTTCCTGTCGTGATGAGAGGTACTGCATATATTTAACAAGCGCAACTCGTCGAAATTCATTTAATTCTTCATCACCGCTATGTAGCGCTGAAATTATCGAACGCCAGCCGTGATCCTGTGAAAAAATTTGCGCATCCATTTCGCGTAAGGCACGATTAATACTTTCAGGATCTTCTATCGATTTAGAAAGCATCGCTACGAATTGCTTTTCAATCTCTTTAATCGTTTTTGCTTCCTTTCTAAGCTCGTCTATAGAGAACTTGACCATGCTAGTAATTTTTTTGGAAGGCACGGATGTTCTACCAGCGAGACCGAATTCAAAATCTGCAAGTGAAGAGAATTTTAAAGATTGTTCACCAACAGTGATTTCTATAGGTTTAGCAAAAAATTTATTTAGCATTTTTTTTATGAGTATATCGAAAGAAAAATTCAGTATTTTGGAGGATATCGCCTTCGATTGGTTCTTTGTCAGATATAAAACTTGTGAACCAGTTTACAATATTAAACACGGGGCAGATTCATCCATAAATTTGATCTCAGCAGTTTATCAATGATTTGCTTCAACATTCAAACTCAATTTCTCTGTTTTTAAGGATTTCTTTTCGTTTCATTGGTTTACAGTAAGGTAGTGATTTACTAAATGAATAAAATTTAGACAAATCTTTTTCTAATTTTTCGTATATACCTAGAAAGTCAGATACATACTTCCGATAAGTGACGATAGAAGCCAGTTTCGCATTATTGATATCTGATGCAAACCAGTTCTTATAGGGATTTTTTCCCCATGTCTCGCTCAATTCAAAATATTCATTTCTCATGTTTTGTAGCGATTCTTTTTTTAAGCGGCGTTTTATTTCATCATTTTCAGATGAATTA
>JBFIIJ010000217.1:0-4802 GCA_041601315.1 Gammaproteobacteria bacterium | reverse complement strand
AGACGTGTCAGGCGTGCACCTAATGTTGCCTTTGATAATCCGGGTACGGCATCTGATGGGATGCGGACAAATGATCAGTTTGATATGTTCAATGGCAGCCCAGAAAGATATAACTGGAAGCTGGTGGGGAAGAAGGAAATGTATGTTCCTTATAACAATTACAAGCTTCAGGATCCTGATGTTAAATATGCCGATATTTTGCAGCCATTACATATAAATCCCGAGATCCCACGCTATGAATTGCATAGGGTTTGGGTTGTAGATGCAACCTTGAAAGAAGGGTCTAGACACCTGTATAAAAGACGTACTTTTTATATCGATGAAGATTCATGGCAAATTCTTACAGTTGATCAGTATGATAACCGTGATCAGTTGTGGCGTGTATCAGAGGGTTTCGCAATCAATCATTATAATGTACCTAATTTATGGACTACGCTCGAAGTTCATACTGATCTGCAGGCAGGACGTTATATTGCAATCGGTTTAACAAATGAACACAAACCATATAACTTTAATGCAAATTTTCCAGCAAGTGAATTCACACCGTCAGCATTGAGAAGGGCAGGTAAACGATAAAGTCATTTTCCTGTTGATGTTTAAATCGCTAATTAGTCAAAAATTAAACGCTTGGTGTTGCAGGTATGCAGATCAGGCGTTTTTTATGACCAGGGATGCGGTCCGTCAGAATTTGTGTACCAGACACCAACCGTAGGCGCTTTAGGCGAATTCTAAGTACCTGCATCTGCATAGCATAATTCATAAAAATAGTGATTAAACACATGCGAAATTCATTCTCTCCAAGCGTATCAATTCTACAAAATGTTTGTTTCTTATTTTCATTGATTGCATTCATGTTGCTGCCTGTCAGTGTTCAGGCCGATGATACTTCTATACATGCCAAATTGGCAGCCCAATCAATGTTGCTTGATGGTGTATCCAAGCAAGGTGTAATGGTAGTGGTAGGTGAACGTGGGCATGTGCTTATTTCAACTGATGGTGAAATTTGGAAACAGGTCATAGTGCCTACAAGAGCAACACTAACGGGTGTTTATTTTCATGATAAACAAAATGGCTGGGCTGTGGGTCATGATGCAGTTATTTTACGAACGGCAGATGGTGGTCAGCATTGGCAAAAGGCATATTACGATCCAGAAGGTGAGACTCCATTATTTGATGTTTGGTTTAAAGACGAGAAACATGGATTGGCGATAGGAGCTTATGGCCTATATCTTGTCTCTGATGATGGTGGCGTAAGTTGGAACGTTAGTGAAATAAATATAAGTAGAGATAAATCAGTAACTAGTTCTGTTGAAGAAGGTAATAATGCTGAAGATGATGATGATTTTATCGATTCTTATGACCTACATTTAAATAGTATCGCTTTATCTGATAACGGTAAGTTATACATTGCTGCTGAGGCTGGCAAGATTTATCGCTCAGATGATTTTGCTGATAGCTGGGTAGCCTTAACATCTCCCTATATTGGATCATTTTTTGGTGTATTACCTTTGGTGGGGGATAGCGTACTAGTCTTTGGTTTACGTGGACACCTTTTTCGATCTGACGATGCAGGTGATAGTTGGCAGGAAATCAAAACTCCAACACAGGAAATGCTGACAAACGGAATTATAAAGAAGGATGGCGAAATTTATATCACTGGATTGGGAGGTACAATTTTGAAAAGTACTGATGATGGGAAAAGCTTTGCGTTAGTGGAACAAGGTCACCGAGATGGATTCACTGCAATCATACAAAGCTCTGAAGATAAATTATTTACGGTAGGCGAAAAAGGAGTAGATCTACTGAAGTAGGTCAAGAACTATGTCTGATTCAAAGATTATAAATACGCTGGAAAAAATACTGTTCAACAATCGTCCCTGGGTAATTGGTTTTTTTGTATTAGTTACTATCTTCATGTTTACATCTGCAACGAAGTTGAGAGTAGATGCAGGGTTTTCAAAACTATTACCACTTCAGCATGAATACATGCAGACATTTACCAAACATAGAGAAGAATTTGGTGGAGCAAATCGTGTGCTTGTTGCATTGATTGCAAAAGATGGTGACATGTTTACCCCGGAGTTTTTTGATGCATTGAAACAAACCACAGACGATGTATTTTTTATTGAGGGTGTCGACCGCACACGTGTTACTTCAATCTTTACGCCTAATGTCAGATTTACGGAAGTTGTAGAAGATGGTATTGCCGGCGGTAATGTTGTCCCCGATGATTATGAAAATACAGTGGAAGGTCGCGCCAGAGTCAAAGAGAATATTATTAAGGCAGGTATTGTAGGTAGGTTAGTTGCCAATGATTTTTCAGGAGCACTTATTAGCGCACAACTTTTAGAATTTCATCCTAATACGGGTGAACGACTGGATTATGTAGACGTTGCAAGACAACTGGAAGAAAATATACGACAGAAACACAGTAACGTCGCTGTTGGTGTCGATATTGATTATCACATAATCGGTTTTGCAAAGGTGATTGGTGATATCACTGAAGGTGCTAAACGTGTTGTTCTTTTTTTTATCATCGCATTATTTATTACAGCACTGTTAGTCTATCTCTATTCTCAATCTATTAGGCTGACCATCATTCCTATCATCTGTTCATTGATAGCTGTAATTTGGCAATTAGGCATACTTCCGTTACTTGGGTTCGGTATCGATCCAATGTCGATACTAGTGCCGTTTTTGATATTTGCGATTGGTGTGAGTCATGGTGTGCAGATGATTAGCTCCTTCAGATCAGAAGTCTTTCTTGGTAATAGTAGTCTACATTCTGCCAAGAGGAGCTTCAGACGCTTGCTGGTGCCCGGCACAATCGCATTGGTTAGTGATACGATTGGTTTCATCACTATATTGATGATTGATATTGAAATTATTCAGGAAATGGCAATTACAGCGAGTTTGGGTGTCGCTGTTATTATTTTAACCAATCTTTTTCTTTTGCCGGTACTCCTTTCATATATAGACTTAGGTGAAAAATATAGAGCTAAGATTATTAGTCGCGCAAACGCCTTATTACCCCTATGGAAAAAACTGGCTCATGTTTCTGAACGTGGTCCAGCAACAAAAATAATTCTTGTCAGTTTTGTCTTACTCGGTTTTGGTATCTGGAAAGGAGCTGATATTAGAATTGGTGACCTCCATCGAGGCGTTCCTGAATTACATGGAGACTCTCAATATAATATTGATACAGATGTTATTGCTGAGCGATTCTCTATCGGTGTTGACCTTATATCGGTAATAGTCGAAACGATTCCAGAAGGCTGTATCAATTATGATGTCATGGATACGATAGATCGTTTTGAATGGGCTATGAGAAATGTTGATGGCGTTCAATCAGTCATCGGTCTCCCGACTATTGCAAAGCGTATTAATGCTGGTTGGAATGAGGGCAACCTCAAATGGCAGGTTTTGCCACGGAATCAATCAGTATTGGTTCAATCTGTTTCTTATGTGCCAACATCATCCGGATTGTTAAACAGTGATTGCAGTGTTATTCCAGTATTAATATTCACCAAGGATCATAAAGCAGAAACAATTTCCAATATTGTCGCTAACATTAAATCATTTCGGAAAGAGTTTGATTCAGAGACAATAAAATTTAGATTAGCCACAGGTAACGTTGGTGTGATGGCAGCAACCAATGAAGAAGTAGATGCCGCACAGTTTCCAATTTTAGTTTATGTGTTCTCGGCAATTATTGTTTTATGTCTGATTACATTCAGATCTGTAAGCGGTACCTTATGTATCGTCATTCCGCTGGCATTGGTTTCATTGCTTGCTTATGCGTTGATGACTATTTTAGAAATTGGTCTCAAGGTGAATACCTTGCCAGTAGTTGCTCTGGGTGTTGGCGTGGGTGTGGATTATGGAATTTATATCTATAGCAGATTGGATAGTTTGTTAAAACAAGGCATGTCACTCAAAGAAGCCTATGTAGTAACATTACAAATAACCGGCTCCGGTGTTATTTTTACCGGGGTCACATTAGCAATTGGAGTTATCACATGGATATTTTCACCGCTTAAATTTCAGGCAGACATGGGAATCTTGCTGACCTTCATGTTTTTGGTAAATATGCTTGGTGCAATTTTATTGCTGCCAGCACTTGCTGCAGTAATGATAAAGAAACCTGTCTGATTATTATCAAGATGTTTTGCTGAAGAGATTTATTCTTCATCAATGATATTAATTGCTATGTTGATTTAGTCTTGAATGACCAGGTGAATTTAAAACGGGAAACAACATCACCATAACTATCAACTCCTATTGATGTGACAGTAACAGCCTGTCCCGCGCCAGATGTAATTGCCAAATCAACTGTCTCTTTTATTTTTCCGCCATCACTACAACTGAATGTGGTCAGGCTATCTGCTTTTTTAACAAACTCGGCTTCTACACCAGTGATCAACATCGACATAGGCGGCTTATCCTCAATAGCAATTATGCCTAATAATCCAGTTGATAGTTCTGCAGCGCCAGTTTGGGCAGCAAAGTATATGGAGCGAAATGGATTCTTGCTAAACCAGTTATAAGGTAAATTAACCACACCTTTATCTTGATCAACCGATATGATTTTCATACCCCAAAACCAGGCGCTGGGTAATTTTACTAAAAAGAAAAACCACATCTTTCCCTTATGATTTAGTCTTGAAATCATATTGCTAGTGTTTTTACCAGTAGTGCCAGTCATTAATGTCATTACCTTTCTGTTTATTTATGTATCTTCGTTTACAAAAAATGCTTGCTAAATATATCCCCGCGTTTAAAAATACCGAGCAGTTGCTCTT
>JBFIIJ010000216.1:0-4823 GCA_041601315.1 Gammaproteobacteria bacterium | reverse complement strand
TTCAAAAACTCTTCATACCTAATCATTATATTACTTAGAGCTTAAGTTATTTCCGGAACATCCAAGATAGCCAGATACCATCACCATTTATTGAAGTATACTGCCAATAGATCTCATCTAAATATTGAGTCAACACTCGCATCTTAAATATTATCGATATCTTAAAAAGACTACTCCACAATATGTCTGTCACAGTTCTTTTGTTATTAATTTTTTTTCGGCTTCTACCAAATGCATTACAATTTAATGTTTTTACTTTGTTTTTTTCAGCCAAAGCTCTTAATGACTTCTCGCTCAAGAAAAGTGTGTGCGGAAAAACATTATCTTTGAACATCCAATCTTGATTTGGCACCTCGTAATAAGCAATCCCACCATCAGATAATACCAAAGAAGTTCTATTTAGAAACTCTGTTGGATCTGCCACATGTTCCAAAACATGATTAACAAATATCAGATCATACTGTTCATTGACATGATTTATATTCAATATTCTTGAAACATTAAATTCATATTGTTTACTACTAATTATCTCTGCATTCTGATTATCTGGCTCAATAAATGAATAATTGTTAATTTTAAGATTCGGATTCTTAGACAACCATTCTGCTATATAACCATGTCCAGCACCAATATCGAGAACATTAATATTTTTTTGAGGGAGATAATTGCTTACTTTTTCAACACGTAAGCGAGATTGATTTCTTTCATGTTCTTTTTGAACATAATTTTCAGTCACCGTTTGCTCCCAATACTCACCTGTTTTATAAAACACATCCAACTCTTCTTGAGTTTTTTGTGGAGCTGCAAATCCAAACTGACAATTAGTGCAAACAAATATATTCTCGAACTTCAAAGCTTCCATATTCTCAGGCGAACATGGATATGTATGAATATCAAATTCATTATTTTTTTCGCAAATCTTACAATATCTAATCATTCTTGAATAAGGTTAATTATCGGATTTTCTGTTCGATATTTTTTTTGCGGGAACACCACCATATACTCCATATGCTTCGACGTCCTTATTGACCAAAGCTCCGGCTGCAATAATAGAATGTGAGGCTATATTTACACCGGGAAGTATGACGACATTTGCACCAATCCATACATCATCCTTGATATTTATTTCACCACCTGTTTGACCTTGAAACCAGATAGGAATATCAGTCTTGCCTGTTTCATGATTACTTGCTCTAATCGTAACATTTGGACCTATCATGACATGATCTCCAATACATATAGTTCCATTGTTGTCTGCAATAATTCTGGAATTTCCATTTATTGCAAAATAATTACCAATATTAACTTTCCCATTATCACAAGCACTTATAACACTTCCTTCAACGAAGTAATTATATTTTCCAAGAGAAATATTCTCAGTGCCTCTAAACTCAACACCTTCACAAACTGACAACTTAATACCCGACTTTTTTAATCTAAGTCTCAAATAAATATATCTTATTAACCGACCAATCCTGCCAGGTACATTTTTAATAAAAAAATAACTCCAGCTATCTAATTCTTCAACAACCAACTTAAATAACTTATTCAAAATACTTAATCACTTTAGCAGGTACTCCCGCTGCCAAACAATTACCTGGGATTTCACCATTCACTATACTGCCAGCAGCAATCACAGAATTATCTCCTATGGTAGATCCCTTTAATATAATCACGTTAATCCCAATAAAAACATTATTGCCAATAAAGACATCGCTATCATGCTCATCACCACTATAAACATGCCTTTCTTCAGGAGGCCAAAGTGGGTGACCATCCGTATCGGTAATCTGACAGTTCCCACCAATCATTGTATTTTCACCTATAGTAACGCTGCCTGATCTGGCTAGAATACTTACAGAATTAAACCCAACATTATCTTTAATAGTTATTATGGACGTTGGACTCATTGTCCTAATTTTTGATTGTGGGAATATATTGAAAGCGTAACGAGATGGAGCGGACACATTCCTTAAATTATTTCCTATAGTTATTCTGCTAGATGGAAATTTAGAAATATAAACAGGACCCCAAACCTTGGCATTTTCTCCAACCTTAATATTTAAAACAAAACATTTAACATAAAAGATAATGGTAGACTTCTGCTTCAAAATGTAATTATTAAAAACCAATACAGCATGAACAATTAGTTCCCATTTATCAAAATTCTGTAATATTTCTTTATACTTTTTATTCAATGCTTTCTATAACTCTTCTTTAATTAATTCACTCACTTTTTCAATAAGTTGTTTTCTGCCTGCGGCAAAACGAATGTTTTCAGCTTTCTCATAGGTCGGAAACAACTCATCTGTGGCATCATAATAAATACTTGGCTTATTTAGATGTTCTGCAACATATGCAACAGATGTATATGGGGTTAATATTGAAAAACTACATTCATTTATAAAAGTGAAGAGATTAACGTCATAAGGAGCTCGTTCTATATTTTCGTTTTTATCTATAAGATTTTGTAAGTGAATCAAGTATCTTTGATCATGTATATTAACGGGCGGTCTTTTTTGTTTAATCAGGAGCTTGATGGGCTTGTTTGTCTTTTTATTTAATTCATTAACGATAGAAACAATATCATCAATAAATTTGAGCATGTTTTCAGTCACCCATTGATTCTTTAATACGCCAATTGAAGCTCTATGTCTTGGGTTTATAGGCATGATATCAAAAACTGCAATTCTGATTTCATCTCTTTTCTCATTGATCACTTTTTCAGGGAAATACCACAGAATTGGCCCAACGACATGCGTCTTACCCTCATGGCCTCTTTTCTTAAGCTCTTCTTTTCTACCATGAGTCCAAACCCAGTTTTCATCAACTTTAATCTTGTTAGATGCTGGAAATTCAACTTCCAGTTTATCTTGTTTATACACTATAGGTTTTTCGTTCTGCGAATAATGAATATTATGCACTTTATAATTACGCTTTTTTTTATATTCTGTCCTCATCCATAACGGTTGAAAGTAAAACGAAGAATTAGTTATTACTACAGATTCTATTTTACTATATTTATCTAACAATTTTATTGTGGCGTCAAAAGCTATATCACGCGCCAGTAGTAATAATAAGGGTTTAGATAATATTATATATCCATATATAAACAATATCTTAATCTGTTCTTTAGCAAGTACCATCCTGGCAAAAAAAGATATACCTGAGTCGTATAGTAATTTTGCTACAGGAAAACGAGTGAAATAAACATCTCCATTCGTTAGCACACCTTTATATGATGCCTCCTGAATCAATAATCTTGTTGCATTCTTTAATGGAGTTATTGGCCCTTCTTTACAAAACCTGACAAATCGTTCGTCGGAGCCTTCAAAAATAATTGACTGTAAACCCAGACCAAAAAATAATGTTGCGGGCCTATTCCTTGTTCTTCTAAAGACCCCAGTTAAATTAACTAGGAATAGCTGCGAAAAAAAATAAAAGAATTCGATTGTATTAATGAATAATGACTTATAACCGAGCTTTATTTTTCCAGTTGATAACTGCACATGGATACCATTCAGATATACATCTTGATCATCAGGTGGAAAAATATCTAGTCCGTTTCTTATTCTATCTCTGCATATTGCTATATAATCATTGCGAGTTATTTCAGAAATTCGTTGAATCAGCCTATCAACAATATCTTTTTTATCATTCCCTAAAAAATCTTTAATATGATTATTTAAATCTGCCTCACAACGTTCCAGCAAAATAATGTATTTTGAATAGACTTGTCCTGAATGGTGAAACTCCGCCATCTACTGCTCTGTTATATGAAAAAAGAATTCGGGAAATATATGTGTAGCAAAACCTTCTTTAAATTTGCTGATACTAATTTCTTTTTCTGATGGGTTTTCCATGTCAGAACTATAGTAACGTCGACCAATTTTATACCACTGTATTTTTTTTTCTTTAAAGAATTCAATAGCCTCATACTGCACTACATGTCCGAGTGGAGAATCAAATAAGGTTCTATCGTAAGCAGCAACATCATAACGACATTCATTTTTGCTATAACTAAAATACCCTCCGCCAACCATCTTATTTTGTGTATCCCGCAAGTAAATCAATATACTTTTTTTCTCGATTATTGCCTTAAAATTCAATTCCCAAGTCTCATCAGATCTTGTTACACGACCAGCTACTGATTTATGTAATTCTTTAAATTCTTTCCACGTGTTGTCACATCCCATTTCTAACACATTTACTTTCCATATCTTTTTTCCTTTATTTATCAGAGGCTTATAGCTCTTTCTGAAATGTGCCTTAATATCTTTTATATCCAATCCAAGATTCACAAAGAGATTATGTGTAACAAAAATTTTTATCGAGTAGTCAGCCAATAGCCTGTGCCATATCGAAATACTGCAGTCATCAGCAGTAGATACTAAAGAAGATGATTTCCATTCGTTTATTTTATATTCCTCACAAATAGAACGAATAGCATCAAAGCATTTTCTCATTAATTTCTTCTGTGTTTTCAAAGACACAGAGGCTAAAAACAATGGTGGTATTATTGGAATACCATATGAATTGATATGATTTTCTTCGGAACATCTCATCAATGTCAACGGCCATATCCCGACAGCAATATCATCATTCTTGATGATTATAGATATATCTAATATCTCTGAGTAATTTTGCTTTTGGTATGCTAATTGATATTCAATCTCTGTCTGAGAGTATGAAACAGTAGAAGAGTTTAATTTCTCATATACTTCTTCCCACAATTCAACTTTTTCTATTCTATAAGAAAACGACAATTTATTTTCGTCAAAAATATCAGATATATTTGAAAACGCAAAAGACATATTCTTTCT
>JBFIIJ010000215.1:0-4823 GCA_041601315.1 Gammaproteobacteria bacterium | reverse complement strand
TTTCTATTTATTTACTCACAAGCTTTTTAACAATGAAATGATCAAGACTTGCTTTCCCCGGCCCGCTGAAAAGTAAAGGTAAAAATAGAATCAAATACATTAGCGGTAATTTGAAACCATTATCACAAACGTTGTAACCATTTCCGGCATGCACACTGTACCATGCGACAAGGTTCAGGATAATTAATGAGAATGCCCAAAAGCGAGTACACAATCCGACTAGAATGGAAATAGCGCCAACTATTTCAGACCATGTCGCCAAAAACCAGCTTATATCCGTTGGAACGAGACTGAATGGAAAAGGAAATTTATCCATTATTCCATCAAACCAGTTTTCACCTTTGAATTTTTCTATTCCTGACTCGCCAAATTCCCATGCCAGTATCATTCGCAAACCCAACTGAGGTAAAAAACTTCCGATAGCATTCAACTTATTTGTGATAGCGCACCCAAGTGGGATGATTGCATTAAGTTTATTATCCAATATCACTTTTGATCTCCCCTGATTATAAGTTTTAATTTAAAAATCATTCCTGATTAAGAATCTATTGCTTTGTTCCTAATATGATGTCTTTGTTTTTAAAATTCTGCATTATTTCCAAACCACCTTTAATAACGGCATCAGGATTTGGATGTTGTAGTTGCTCTGCGATTGATAAGAGAATTTCTTTTCCTGTTTTATTTTTATTTTTTAAACAGGTTTCGATCAATTTGGCGGAAACTGGATTAAGTTCAATAAACCCAACTTCATCATGACGGTCACGATAAACAACAATGTAGGTAGCTTGTTCAGGTAAAGTATCTGGAATAAAGTCGGGGCTTATCATGTGAACTGGCCATTGGTATGACAGAGGGATTACTAACGAATTTAGAACAGGTACACCTTCAAGTAAATCGCCATCTTGATCTACTCCATCTAATCCAATTTCACGTGAATCCATAGAGATTGAAGTTTCTATCCATTCATAATGAGCGAGCTCTAATAAAAATGGGTAATCTTCAGTAAATTCACCACGTTCATGTTCCAGATAATGTATAAACTCTTGCGGCATTTTTGGAAACAACGGCGTATGCGCCTGATGATTTGAAACGTAATGACGCATCATCTTATGCCAGGATTCTTCTTCAATAATTTTTCTTAAGACAGGAAAGCTATTACCTATAAAACCTTCGATATTGTTGTAGACAAGTTCACGATAAATTTTAAGTCGACGTTCTTCTATACCTTCAGGAGCGACATTATTTTCCGGATCACGCATATGACGTGTAAATAAATTCTGCACATCTTGAAAATGATTAGTTTTGTTTTTTACTGATGTTTTCATTTTCTAAATGCTTTAATTGGTAATTTTTTATGGTATCTACTTCCTTAAGGAGTATATCTAGAGGAGGTATATTAAAATCGCGTTCCAGTAATGTCGGGAAAACACCAAAGTGCTCATAGGCTACATCAAGTAAATTCCACACTGGGTCAATCACATCAGCTCCATGTGTATCGACACGTAAATCTTCTTCCTCAACGTAGTGACCAGCAATATGCGCGTAAGCAATACGATCGCCGGGTAATGCTTTGAGAAATTTTTCAGCATCATATTTATGGTTAATACTATTCACATAAATGTTATTAATATCGAGATGAAAATAGCAGTCTGATTCTTCTAATACAGAATTGATAAAATCTATTTCCTGCATTTCCTGACCAGGAGCCGCATAGTAAGACGCATTTTCCATTGCGATGCGTTGTCCAAGAATATCCTGAACACGATTAATTCTTTCGACCACATATTTGATCGCTTCTTCGGTAAACGGAATCGGCATCAGATCATAAAGATGCCCTTCATCTGCACAATAGCTCAGATGTTCGCTGTAAATTCGTATATTGTATGTTTCAAGAAACTGTTTCACCTTATGTAAAAAGGCTTCGTCTAATGGTGCTACGCCACCAATATTTAATGATAAACCATGACAAACTATGGGAACTTGTTCTGATATTTTCTGAAATGCATGGCCAAATTTTCCACCGACATCTATCCAGTTTTCCGGTGCGACTTCCATAAAATCGACCTGACTGGGTAGTGAATCTGCGAGCGAGCCGATAAAGGCTCGCCGCAGACCTAATCCTGCACCATGGACAGGATATTTTTTAGACATTTATAATCGTCTCGCAGCAATTATTTCTTATCGCCGCACTTACCTTCACCACACTTACCTTCTTCTTTCTTTTTGTCGCCGCATTTACCTTCACCACACTTACCTTCTTTCTCGGCTTTCTTTTCTTCGCCACACTTACCTTCGCCGCACTTACCTTCTTTTTCGGCTTTCTTTTCATCACCACATTTACCTTCGCCGCACTTACCTTCCGCAACTTGATAACCACCGTTAGTTAGTTGGTTAGCAGCAAATGGGTTATCCGCAGCATTGATAATTGGGCTTGCTGTTAATGAGATAGCAAAGGTAGTACCTAGTGCTACAGCTAAAGGGTTTAGTTTATTTTTATCTGACATCTTTTAATCTCCTGGAGTTAAACAAAATACGATGCTCACCATGAGTATCGTTTAAAGTTAAAATACAATAAAAGAGGCTAATACGCACAATAATAGGGCAAAAGAAGAGAACCGACCCTCTACACGTTCAGCACTTGTTAATTGACTTTGACCTGCATAAAAAGTTCTGGAACTTATTAAATATTAACGATTTTTTTATTATTAATACGATGCATTCAAACTAAAAAAGGTTACAAATTATTTACAATTAATTATAGCTTCAAGAATTCGGTCAGGCACCTTACCTGTTGCAGAAACATCGGGTGATTCAAATAAGCTTTTACCCAGCTTTATAGTCTTGTTGTAATCCTGCAAATAATTCGTACAAGAAGGACATATCATTAAATGGAAGCGAAAACGCACACGCGTCCATATACTTAACTCTTTATCAAGATAAGCCATAAGGAACTCTTCAACCTTACGGCAGCTAAGATGTTCTTTAATTTTTGTTTTATGCATATTTCATTTTACTCACTATGCTCTCTTAATACAGGCTTAAGTAAATTACGTAGTGCCAATCTCGCCCTATGTAAACGAACTTTTACATTTTGTTCTGTCATATTCAGTTTTTCGGCTACTTCACTGGTTGAGTATCCCTCATAGTCTCGAAGAATTAAAACAGCGCGAAAATTATCCGGTAGCTTATCTATAGACAGCTTAAGATGACGTTTTACTTCAACAGACTCTTGCAATACTTCAAGGCTAACAGGATGACCTTTGTAGGATTCTATATAATGACCCGTATCATCAAAATCAAGCATAATGTCATCAAGTGAATCTTCTTTTCTGGCAGTAATTTTTCTCAAGACAGTCAATGCTTCATTAACTGTGATTTGATGTAACCAGGCTCTTAAACTACCACGTCCTTCAAAACCATCTATCTTTGTAATCGCTTTGATAAAGGTTTCCTGAACACAATCATTAGCAACAGAATCATCCGTGACAAGGCGGTTAGCAAGAAAATGTAGTTCATTCCAGTATGTCTCAACCAGTTTTTTATAACTCGCCTGATCACCCTTTCTTAGCCCCTGAAGTAATTCCTTTTCAACAGCTAGTCTGGACATCGTTTATCAAGTCTTAGCTTTTAGTACGCATATGAGGAAACAAAATGACGTCACGTATAGTAGGTGAATCAGTTAAGAACATGACTAATCGGTCTATACCAATGCCCTCTCCGGCCGTAGGAGGCATGCCGTATTCCAACGCGGTTATATAGTCGTCGTCAAAGTGCATGGCTTCAGCATCACCTGCTTCTTTTTCTTCGACTTGCTTACGAAATCGATCTGCCTGATCTTCAGGATCGTTTAATTCCGAGAATCCATTAGCAAGTTCTCGTCCGCCAATAAAAAATTCAAATCGATCTGTTACAAATGGATCGTTGTCATTTTTTCGTGCCAATGGTGAGACTTCTGTCGGGTATTGAGTAATGAATGTCGGAGCCATTAATTTGCTTTCTACCGTCTTTTCAAAAATCTCAATATGAATTTTGCCTAACCCATAACTGTCTTCAATGTTTATATCAAGTTTTTCGGCAATACTGCGCGCACTATCAATCGATTTCAGATCATCAGCAGAGATGGAACTGTTATATTTTAAAATCGAACCAACCACCGTCAATCTTGTAAATGGCTGACTAAAATCATATGTCTCGCCTTGATAAGTCACCTGGTTACTACCACAGATTTCCATTGTCATTTTGCGCATCATATCTTCAGTCAAATTCATCAGATCTTCATAATCCGAATATGCCTGATAAAACTCAATCATAGTGAATTCAGGATTATGTCTTGGTGACAAACCTTCATTTCGAAAGCTGCGATTTATCTCAAATACTTTTTCAAAACCACCGACAACTAATCGTTTTAAATATAACTCAGGCGCAATCCGTAAAAAGAGTTCCATATCAAGACTGTTATGATGCGTCGTAAACGGACGCGCTGTTGCACCACCCGGAATAACGTGCATCATTGGTGTTTCTACTTCCATGTAATTTTCATTCTTTAAATAAGAACGAATAAAGTCGATGACCTTTGATCGAACTTTGAAAGTCTCACGCGTATCTTCATTCATAATGAGATCAACATAGCGTTGACGATAACGCGTTTCCTGATCGGTAAGACCATGAAATTTTTCCGGAAGCGGTTGTAGGGACTTTGTTAATAATGCAATTGAATCAACATGAATACTCAACTCACCCTTATTGGTTTTCATTATCGTGCCCGTTGCTCCAATAATGTCACCAATATCCCATTTCTTAAAACCGGTGTTATAAATTCCTTC
>JBFIIJ010000214.1:0-4840 GCA_041601315.1 Gammaproteobacteria bacterium | reverse complement strand
TATCTGTTGCAATTTTTTTATATTCAGCGGGTAGAAACAGGAGTGGATCGGCACGAACGATTATAGAAGGACAATGTAGTAAACCATGTTCAATCGGATTTTCTAAAACCCAGTCATCTTGAAATTTATCTGCTTGCCCTGTTGAATATCCCTTAAGATAATCTTCCCTTCCAAAAACAATCCATTGCTTTTTATCACTTTCACCGTAACCAGCTCTATAGCCTGTCTGGTAATCACTGCAACCGTAGAGGTAAAGCAAGAAAATCAATAGCACTGTTTTTTGAAGAATCATACCTATACCATTATAGACCATAATTAAAAGACGCTTACCCTATATTCTCATGACCGTTTGTTTTATATTAAGCCTTTGTGCAAGAAAGACTAATATCATGAAGCCCTTATTGCTTGTTGCCCTTTTATTTTTAATACCCTTCAATAGCACTGCTGAAAATTCACAGGTAGAACTTGACCGCGTTAAAGCCTTCTACGACTCAGGTGATATACATCAGGCAATTCAATTATTAGAAAGAGTCGCAGCTACGGGCGATGCCGCAGCACAATCCCTTCTAGGAACTGCCTATATTGAAGGTGATGGTTTGGAAAAAAACATTAATGAAGGCTTACGACTATTGGAATTATCTGCGGCACAAGGTTATTCAGAAGCGCATTTCAATCTGGCACAAATGTATAGGATGGGAGTGTCGGACATACCGGTCGACTATAAAAAAGCAATACAATGGTATGAAAGCGCGGCTAAACTAAAAAATCCACAAGCAACCTTCAATCTCGCAATTATGTATCAACAAGGACAAGGTACAGAACAAAACTATACACGTGCACTTGAACTATATAAACAGACCGCCGATTTTGGTTCGGGTCATGCGATGCATAATATCGGTTTAATGTACGCTAGCGGCACAGGTGTTACGCAAGATTATACTGAAGCGATATATTGGTTTAAAAAAGCCGTAGAAGCAGGTGCACCGAAAGCAGCTTTTGACCTTGGCTACATGTATATGAATGGGCATGGTGCTGAAAAAGATATGCAAAAAGCGTTTACCTACTATAAACAAGCTGCAGAAATTGGAGTACCGTTAGCACAGATAAATCTCGGATATATGTACCATGATGGACTTGGTACAAAACAGGATTTTAAAGAAGCCTTCAAATGGACTCGACTCGCCGCTGAAGCAAATATAGGTCAGGCTCAATATAATCTGGGCAAAATGCTCATTAATGGCGAAGGCACTCTGAAATCGGACACGCTTGGTTATGCCTGGATTCACATCGCTGCCTTAAATCAGAATACTTCGGCCATTGAATACATTGAAATAGTTAAAAAAATGATAGACGATGGAAAGCTAACTGATGAAATGATAACCGAAGGTGAAAATATTGCGTACGGCTTGATTCAAGAACACAAATTCCTAATCAAGGAGCCACCCGGCCTACTCGATAAAATAAAAAGCTATTTTAATTAAAGAAGCGACTTGTCAATCTTCGCTTAATGCATCATATTTGTTAGAGTTAATTAAAAATAACCCGAAATAAAGACCTTGATTTTAAACGACTGCATAAGGAATATTTTATGAGCGATCTAGATTATGAAGAAGTCCTGAGCTATTTTAATAATTTCGATAGTAAAAAAAACGGCTCGTTAGATTTCTCTGAATTTGCAGAGTTAATCAAAACAATTGGTTTTAATATTGATGAAAAGCAATTGAAAGAAGGATTTCACAAAATTGATACCGACAATAATAATGAAATCGATTTTGATGAGTTTATGGCCTGGTGGGGGGAACATAAATAATTACTAGATATCTTCAAGTAATACGACTCATCTAAAACAGATATAGAGTAATAGCCAAGGAGTTAGCGCCGAAAATATCGGAAGGCCTTTCGCCATGTTTTCTTACAAATATGAGAGATTAATCACATTATTATTTGTTAAATAGATGCATCGTTAACATTTTTTGAAGGATTCAATGACTATAATTAACGGACTATGTTACAAAAAATATTTACAAAACCTGTAGAACTAAACATTGATGACAAGATCATCACGTTTAAGTCTATTGATGACTTCGAATTCACTATTGCTTCTCGCACAACGATCCCGCTGAAACGAGTTACCGAAGCAATTAATGCTACTTCCGGCGAATTAGATCTTGAATTAAATGCGATTATCGTAGCAATTGAACAAATAACCGAACTATTAAGTCAACCTTCTGAATCAGGTGAGATAACCAAGAGTCTTAAAGCAATCAACCCAGTGATTTTTACTAATGACCATAACTGGCGAGATATCTTTTTTGCACTTAAAAAAGACCGTTCAGTTGAATCAAGTAAATATAAACAAATAGCATTATCAGCCTATTTACAATACCTGACTAATCGACAGGAAATGATCCAATCGATAAAAGCTCAGCTTGGAAACGATCATAGTCAAAATAAAAATGAAGAAATCGCCCAATTTAAAACGGGCGAACTGGATATTGATGATAATTTTGATTCCAAATTGCTTGCTAAAGAACTGGGCATGAAAAATATGCCCACAGCAGAATATGTTGTCCTTAATCTTGATGAAGACGATGAGGTAGAACTTCTATTAGCAAACTATCAATGTAAGTTAATCCACAAGAACGGCATTAAATTTATTGATAACGAAAATGTTGAGCATCCGCTGATTATAGGTCTGAACAAAATTGGTAGAGGCCGTGAATGTAATGTAAGGTTCGCAGATACAATGCAACGTATTTCAAGACTACATTTATTAATCATCAACCATGATAATAAAAAACTTGAGTTATCCGACCTATCCACCTATGGGACGTACTACCTCCAGCGTTCACTCTGAGATATTCTTTAACCTTTATATCAAAACAATTAAAACTTAATTAACAATTGTTCTGAATGTTAAATTAATTCTTGGCTTATCGACTTTCTTTGTTGGTGGCAAACGATGCATCCAATGTTTTTGGGTAACACCTTTCATAACAATCAAGCTACCGTTTTTTAATACTAATGAAACGGTTTCTTTAGTTTTCTTATGTTTAAAACAAAACTTTCTCTCGGCACCAAAACTCAAAGAAGCAATTGCGCCATTCTTTTTCAAATCTACTTCGTCATCACTGTGCCAGGCCATACCTTCGCTACCATCATGATATAAATTCAATAAACAGGAGTTAAACGATTCCCCTGTTTCCTGCTCAACAAATAATTTTAATTTCTCTAATGTCTGAGTCCAGGGCAAAGCAAGTTTTGTTGTATTCGAATAGGTATATTCGAATGGTTTGTCGCCATACCAGGCGACTTTGCGTTTTGTGACAATATGCTTGCCAAAGATTACCGCCTCATCATTTTTCCATTCAATCTGATTAAACAGGCTTTCAAAATAATCATTAGCCTCCAATAAAGACATCACTGTACCGTAGTAATTAGCTACGCCGTCTTTATGCAACAAATTTCGTGGTTGCGCTTCAACAAAATCAAATAAATCCACTTCCACCTTCTCGTTTAATGAATCACGCGACAGCTTGAAGGATCAATACGTATCATTAAATTGAAATAAGTATACGGTTTACCACCACCATGCGGATTCGGTATCCACCACGTCCACCAATCTTCAATATTTTCCTTAACAACAACAGGAATGCGTTCAATATTACAATCGTTAATTTGTATATCAACCGCTTGAACCCTTCTTATCCATTCCAGCAACCAGATTGAATGTGTCTTAAAACAGCGCTGCCATGCTGCCCTTCCCTCGCTTGATTGCGCCGCATTCTGCTCAGCTTGATAACAGGAACCTGTTTCCGGATGCGATAGATAAACAACACCAGAACGTGCCTCTGATTGCCCTACTGCTAATATTTCGTTCTGTTTGTCCCGCAAAATAATTTCCGTGTTTTTTAATAACACAAAGGGATTATCCGCACGGGCATCATAGATTGAGAAATAAAAGTAGCCATGTGTCCTGGCATGCCAATAGCCATAACCCAGTACTAAAGAAAAGAAAATAAGCGCACTTAACATTATTATTAAAAAACGATTCAAGTTGTTTCCGGTTTTCCTTGTTGTTGAAGATTAAAGATAAGCATTTAGCCTTCTGACTTCATCCAGTTCTTTAAAAAAGCCAGACCCGACTTTATGTTTTTCTCGCCACACATATCGGAGGCAATCAATTGCTTATCCGGACCATAGATTTCGATATGCGGTGTGCCACAAACCGTTAACTGATATTCTGAATTAGTTTTAACCACATGATTGAAATTGTAGCGACCAAGACGCTCATGATAATCGCTAATTTGTTGCCTGATTTCTTCCTCTGAATTGCCATTAAAAGAGACGTTAACACCGCCTTCAGGAAAATGAACTTTACGAATCAAAACATCCTTACGATTTTTCAGAAAACCGGGGAAATCTGCTTCCAGTCGTTTACAAATAGAACACGTATTAATATAACCTTCAATCACCGTGTAATAATTTTCTTTTGCCAAACTTGAAAACAGCCTGTTATCTTCAAACAACTGATCAAATTCATAAGTTTTTATGCCGTTACCCGAACGTTGACCTGCAGCCGCATCGGGTATAAAGAGATCAATCGACGCACCAGATTTAGAAAATTGACTATTGTTATTAAAGAAAAGTGCATAAACAATAATCCCGACAACAATAAAAATAATATTTTTCATATCTTCATTCCAGTAAATGATTACAGTAAAGATAGCCAAATAAGCATAGTAAACAAAAAGAGGGGAATTTACGATTAAAGGACTTTGCCCCCTTTAACTAGTTCAAGATTAAATCCTCACTATTTAAGAGCCTTGAATAGCTTTAT
>JBFIIJ010000213.1:0-4863 GCA_041601315.1 Gammaproteobacteria bacterium | reverse complement strand
GCTACTGTATTCTGCTTACTATCTTTTAATTTATTCTTAGATCCAATGAACACCAATATTAATGATAGGAAACTAATAATCGCATGTGATGCCAAAAAACCTATCGCCAATGCCATTACACCCAATTGAGAAACTAGACGTTCTGTAAAAATTATTAATGAGGCACCCCATATCAAATTACACCCGAAGACCCACCAAGCACAGTTCATCCCATACAATGCCCCAAATGCGATTTTAGCTAGAGAATGAAATGGAGCAGCAACAAGTAAGAGCACTAATACTAACCAACCATCACTGAATTCAGGACCGTAGAGATTCATGATCCAATGACTCAAAAATGCTGCAATCATAGTTGGAGGCAGCGAGAGAGCGAGCATCAAACCACAAATCCAGAAAGTAACCTTTCTAAAACGTGTTTTGTTGCCTGTCTCCCATTCCTGGACAAGCACTGGAATACTGACCGACATAATAATCATTGGGATGAATACCATAGGACCGTGCCATTGATAAGCAGCATTGTATATACCTAAACCCGCAAACCCACCTTCAGAGCGTGTCACCAATAACATGGCTAACCATAATACTGGAGTAGCCACCAAGCTACCCAATAGACTAGGCAGACTATAACTTGTCAAAATACGCCAATCAGCCCAACAACCATCATAAGTAAAATCTATACCTCTAGATAATAACTCAACTGCCAATAGGTTTCTTCCCACCAACCAAACCACCGTAGAGCTGAATGCTAAACCAAGTAGAGCCCCTTCTACTCCCATTAGTTGAGCTAGTAGAAGCATGGTTACGAAAGATAGTACTCCATCAAGGATATTGAGCTTCGCTATAAGATCAAATTTTTCCAAGCCTGCGAGTACTCCACTCTGAATACCACGCAATGCAGTAGCAATCATCAAAAGTGAACCCCACATCAAAGCACTAGACAAATAAGATGCTTCCAAAACTTTCCGAGCTATGAAATCCGATGCGGCAACAAGTGTACCACCTGCTAAGAAAACTGTGGCAATTGATACAGACATGACCAATGCTATTACACGACCGGCTCGCTTTGGATCTATCGCTGCATACTGTGCCACGAAACGTGTGGCGGTTGAACCTAACCCAAGCCCTGCCATAAGCCCAACAACACCTAATGTGGCTTGTATCAGGCCAAACTCTCCGAATGAGGCCTTGCCCAAAAGACGAGCAACTAAGATCATCGATACTAAAACAAGCAAGCGCGAGGTTACTGCTCCAAAAATACTCCACGAAGATCCATGTACCAATCGTCTGACTATAGGAGATTCCCTGAATCTGCCACCAGTAATAAAACCATTAATTAAGCTATGATTTTTCACAATAATGTGCTGTTTGTTTCATGATCGTAGATCATTGCAAATTATAAGGTAGGGGTAAATCAACAACGTTGATATTAAAATATTAATAACATCCCAAAGAATTAATAATCAATTACAACTTTCCATGCTGTATTTATTATTCTTGACAGATCACTTTGTTGTGGATTCCAGTTTAAAATTTGGTTTGCAGCGTCAGCTTTTGCAACTAGACTATCGGGCTCTCCATCCCTTCTCTTCGAAATAATTTCATTTAATTCTTTACATGTTATTTCTTTAGCACTATCGATAACTTCTTTTACTGAATACCCTTTACCTGTACCTAGATTAAGTGTATTCGATTGTTGATTATGAATTAAATATTCTAATGCCTTTATGTGGGCACTTGCCAGATTCAGCACATGAATATAGTCTCGGATACAGGTACCATCAGGGGTGTCGTAGTCATCTCCGAATATTGAAACTGGCGTATTGTCTTTTGCTGCCTTTAATATTAATGGTATTAAATGTGTTTCCGGTTCATGTTCCTCCCCAAGTACACCATCAGGATCAGCACCTGCGGCATTGAAGTATCTCAATGCAATATAATGTATATTATGTGCGGTTCGATATTCTTCGAGTAACGATTCACACTTCAATTTAGTTTCGCCATAGGGGTTGATGGGTAACAAGGGATGTGATTCGGCAATGGTCTTTGTTTGGGGGCAACCGTATACCGCTGCGGTGCTTGAAAAAACGATTTTTTGACTGAATGTTTTTGCATTTGCTCAAGAAAATTCTTAGTATCATTCACCCTATTATCATAATAGCTTTCAGGCTCTTTAACCGATTCTGATACGACTATCTTTGATGCAAAATGGATCACAGCTTCGGGGTTGTATTTTTCAAAAGCTGCCGATAATTTTACTGCATCACGAATGTCACCAATTTCAAGCGGGCCCCATTTAACATTGGGTTTATGCCCGTTAGATAAGTTGTCATAAGTCATTGGGTTATAGCCTGCGTGCGCTAATGCTTTGCAGATATGTGAACCACGTATAACCGGCTCTACTAAGTAACAAACTTTTTATTAAACATTTGATATTATTTTAATTTTATAAGTCGTATATTTTTTGTAATGCGTGATAATAACCCTTATCACATTACTTTTTTTATTTTATGTATTTACAATCCTGTCGCTTGACTTCTTGATCCAATTGTTCAATTTCTATTTTTAACTGTTCATATTCTTGTTTTTTTCTTTCCAAAAACCTTAATGTTACTTTGGCCTTTTCTTTTAATCCTCTTGGGGTTAGTAGATAGGCATATGCTGCTTTGTGGTTACTGTTGGTAAAGTTTCGGACTTTGATGTGCCCTTTTTCAATCAATGCAGACAGACAATAATTAATCTTGCCTAAACTCACATTCAGCTCGTTGGCAAGTTGGCGCTGTGTTGCTTCCGGGTTTCGGGCTACCAGATCAAGTACTTTATAGTGATCTTCGTCTCGCAATGTATCGGTAAGGTTGTATTAGGTTGAATTTTAAGACGCTACCGCCAAGGATGGCACTACTCGACATCCTGTCTTAAGCCATCTTGATTGGATAGCACTATTTAAATAGTTGTATATGTTCAATGATTGAACATATACAGTTAATCGTAGCCTATTTATGAAGTCAAGTTACATTGAAATTAAATGTGGTCCGCATTAATGGTGATTTGAATTTTCAGATTTTAAATACAACGACACCCATGCCATTGACAAGATGATCAAAAAGTAAAGCGCATTGGCCGGTATCTGCAGATTAAATTCAACCGAGGCATGGATCAGGATAGCTGACATAGCCATGATGACGGCAAACGATATCCCCCGCATCAACGGATCTTTACGTTTATATTGGGCACGCAAGGCAATGATGAGTGTTACAACAATTATAAGACCTAATAACCCCAAACCAATCGCACCGGTTTCATTAATAAACTCCAGGTAATCATTCTCAGTATGTCGAAAGAAGCCACCGACATCGTGTTGGCGATATTGTGGGAATACCGTGTAAAAACTACCGAGACCACTCCCCGTTAATTTATAGTCTTGCCAGTAATCGATGTTATGGGGTGCGGCAATGACACGTGATTCTGTTTGCAAATTGGTTTGTTCTATCCTCTCGGCCACACGTTCTATACCAAACCAGGTGCCGACAATAAAAACATCAATCACGATTAAACTGATTAATAAGATGACGGTTGAGCGGGGTGCATGTTTGGAAAATAACAATCCAATTGCGCCGGCAATTATCAGGCTGGAGAAAAAGGCCGTGTTACCCATACGCGAATGCGTCATCACTAAGGCAATGACCATAATAACCAGATATAAACGCAGGCGAAACTTGGGTCCCATTAACAATTGAAGAAATGATAAGAACCGCTTCTTCCATGTGTCTGTTTTATCCGTCGCAAGTTTGGCGATCATCATACCTATACCCATCGCGAGACACATGACCAAAAATGCCGCCAGATGATTGCGATTAATAAACGTCCCCGTGACTTGTTGCAAAACCGCACCATGCTTAATAAAAAAGCCGTAACCCAATCCCGACATGTGCATCAAGTTGCCATAGAGGGCCTGAAATAAGCCACTGAAAATCATAACGCTGGCGAGTTGTATGATTCTTCTTCGTCTGTTTACCAATAATAAGCACAAACTAAAAAATAACACATAGGCCACACTTTTTACTAAGCCGGTTTTAGTCGCATAGGGATCGACTGAGATGCTTGCCTTTTCTGGCACAGGATCTAACGCTGAATACATTGCTGCGGATTGTGCTGAAAGTGATGATAGTGTGTCAGTCGATAAGGGCACGACTTGAAACGCAATATGGAGCAACCATAAACAGAATAGAAACAAAACAGGTCTGGCTTTTTTAAATACTGGCGTGAATGAAACTTTCCCGGCAATGTAATAGATTAACCAAACGCTGGTTAATGAAAAAATCCAGATTTCCATTATTGACCAGGCCCAGGGACGATTACTGCCGAACGGCAACGGCACCCAAACAATAAGCGCGAGGAACAGATAAAAAATCCACCGATCCGGCGATTGATTTATCGTGTCAGATGCCATCGCCATGCCGTCTCAATAATCTTTTCAATTTGACTGTGCTGTGGTTGCCAGCCCAGCACATTTTTTGCTCTTTCATTACTGGCTACCAGGTACGGTGGATCGCCCGCGCGTCTTGACTCAACTTTTTCCTTTATTGTTTTTCCGGTTACCTTGCGCGCACAATTAATAATTTCCTTGACTGAGAAACCCTTGCCCGTGCCCAGATTGATGACCTGTGATTCTGTATTGTCTTCAAGATAATGTAATGCACGAACATGACCCGCAGCCAGATCATTCACATGAATGTAATCCCGCACACAGGTGCCATCGGGGGTGTCGTAATCCGTTCCATAGATTGAAATACGCTCTCGTTTTCCCATAGCGGTATCCAGTATCAATGGAATAAGATGTGATTCGGGTTCATGTGCCTCACCAAT
>JBFIIJ010000212.1:0-4867 GCA_041601315.1 Gammaproteobacteria bacterium | reverse complement strand
GTAGTAAATACGAATGTTGCGTTACTTTTTTTAAGAAATTTGTTCATCGTTCCAGTTTGAATTTCACATCTTGTCTAGCGCGTTTCTCAACCGGTTTGCCATCAACTATATCCGGATTGAACTTCCATTTACTGATTGATTTTAGAACTGACTTATCAAATATTTTTGGTGGTTTAGCTTTGACTATGACAGGGTCTTTAACAGAACCATCAACCGCAATTGTAAATTCAACAGTAACTACGCCTTCAATACCACTACGTAAAGCACGCGCAGGATAAACAGGGGGGATTCTTAACGTTGGAACAACATTCGTATCAATTACGGGTTTAGTTGGTTTGCCAATCCCTTTTCCTTTTTTTGTGCTTTTTGCAAAATCACCAAGATATGGTGTGCCGGATAAAGTTAAGGGGATGTCAATTTCCGGTAACGCCAGATCCATTTTCATCGTTTGTGCTTTTTCGATTTGAGGTTCAGGCACATCAGGGGGTGGTGGCTCTTGTTCTGGTGGCGGTTGCTCGATATCTTCAATTTCCTTTTCAGGCTTTGGAGGTTCTGGTTTATTTTCAAAACGAATAAACTCTACAAGGTTAACATCAGTTAGTTTTATTTTTAGACTGTGTTCTTTGTTCACTAGTTGTTGGATCAAAATAAATATTGCGATGTTAAACAATAATGCAATAAGAATTAATGCTGGTGCTTTTGAAGCATTAAGGAAATTTGATTTTGAGAATTGCATGAGTCGCAATAAGAAACGATTAATTATTCTTTGGATGCCGCGATCGAAACATTAGTTACACCGGCTAAACGAACCTGATCTAGAACCTCAACAGTTAATCCTGTTCGGGCATTTTCATCAGCAAGTATAATGACAGTACCTTCCGGGTTTTGCGCATGGTTGTGTTCTACATGAGCACGGACGGAACGCAAATCAATTTTCTGATTCTCCATCCAGATTTCACCATTTTTATTTATTCCAATAATCATGCTGCCTTGTTCTTCTCTAACGGCAGTTTGAGCAGTGGGACGATCAACATCAATGCCTGATTCTTTGGTGAAAGAGGCCGTTACCAGAAAAAATATTAATAATATAAATACCATGTCGATAAGTGGCGTCATGTTAACGCTTTCAGCGGCAGTTTCATGTTTTGTATGTGTATGTCTCATAATTAACTATGGGCTAATAATTCTTTTGCATGTAATTCTTTTGATTTTGCACGTTTGTTCAGATCCGCACTAAAGTAGATACCAATTATAGATGTTACTAATCCTGCGGTTGTAGGAAGTAGCGCTCTTGATATGCCATCGGCCATGCCACGAGCATTACCATTACCAAAGACATTTAATACTTCAAAAATAGCTATCATTCCGGTAACAGTACCTAGTAATCCTAGCAAAGGGAGAATTCCGGTTAATGCTTGTATTGGTATTAAATTATGTTTTAGTGCTATGGATATCTCACTTAGAAAACCATCTCGTATTTTCAAGGCATACCATGATGAATGTTCACGTCGACGTTGCCATTGATTAACAATCGTTTCCAGACGTTTAGGATAAACTTTATATAAAAAGTAATATCGTTCGAGAATTAATATCCATAAAAAAATAGATAAGACAAAGACGCCAGTTAAAACAGGGCCGCCTTTGGCAAAAAAATCTCGCATGATGTCAATTTGGTCAAACATTGTTTCTAAGACGGTTAATTTCAGCGAGTAGGGCAACGAACGCCGTACTTTTTTCATCCAGTATTTGAATCAAAGTATTGCTTTTAGCAGAAAGAAAGCTATGAAATAACAACAAAGGAATGGCAACTAGTAAACCTTCTACCGTTGTTACCAGAGCCTGAGAGATACCACCAGACATGACACGAGGATCACCGGTACCGTGTAAAGTAATAGATTGAAAGGTCTCAATAATACCCGTCACAGTTCCAAGCAAACCTAATAATGGTGATACCGCTGCGAGCAGGGCAAGTGCTCCTAATCCCCGTTGTATTCGAGGCATTTCTTTTAATATTGCTTCATCTAATTTTAAACCTAATGTTTCCGTACCAACATCCGGATTATCTTCATAGACTTGCATAATACGTCCGAGTGGATTGTCTCCCGGTTTTTTGCTCTTTAGTTGTTTTTGAACTTTACGACCCGTGATTACTAAAACGATTAATCGTTCCAGAGATATTAATACACCGACTAGGCCAATAAACATAATGACATAACCGATAAAGCCACCTTGTATGATTCGTTCTTTTAATGTTGGTTCCTGAACCAATAGTGCTAACATCGCGCCACTTGTTGGATCAATAGGAAAAGCATGAATTCCTGAAGTAGCACTTTCAAGTTCACGCGCCATATTTTGAAAACGTTGACTGGGTTGTCTACCTGGTTCAATCAGTTTTCCTGTCTCTGGTAAATTTCTTAAGAAATGACCTTGAGAAACGGCATTAAATACGCCTATACGGGTTACATCCTGTTCTATTTCATTACCTGCAGCGGTGACTATTTTGCCTTTAAAGGTGACGACTTTGCCGGATTCAACCATTTCGTCCATAGCTAAAATCCAAAGTTCTTCTAATTCTTCTAATGAAGGTAATTCTTTGCGGCTTGAAAGGATGTCGAGGATATTATCTCGGTCAGGTTTTTGTGCTGAAACTAATGATGAATCAATGATGCTATCAAGGTCGCCCGCAATTTGTTTGACAATACCATCAAGTTCTCCCAGCGCACCCATCTTCTCTTTTAAAACAGTGTTTTGCCGAGAAATGGTTTGATCATAACTTGCGTAATTTTTTCTTAGTGTTTCACTTTGCTTTTCATCTTCTTCCAGTTTTTTTATGGCGGCACTAAGTAATTGTTTTTGTTTGTCACGCGCGTTTTTAAATTTTAATTCCCGATTGGCAAGTTCCTTTTTTTCCTGCACACGATCTTCTTTTACTTGTTCCAGTAATGCTTGCAAACTGTCCGGCTCTGCTGCAAATGAAAGGCTGAAAAATAATAGCAGGCTTATAATAAATAGTTTATTCATGATTATTTCCCTGCCACATCGACAGGCAGTTTAATTAGCTCAGGCGGCGCCTGTTTTTTTGCTATTTGTAAGCCCTGATTAATTGAACGGTTGTATTCAGAAGGTAGCTTTTGCCATGTGTTTGATTCTTTATTCCAGCTACCACTTTGGCTGCCATCTAATGTTTGAAATGTCATTAAAAGCCGACCAACACGTAAGATATCAACAGTATATTCCTGTCCATCCATTTTAACGGTGTCGGTGTAAGTTTCTATTGTTCGACCATATTCCATTTCGATTTGATAGGATTCCATGATGCGCCGATATTTGTCAGGAAGTGTGACATCTGGGCGATCCATAATTTCTTTTAAAGCAGCAACACGTTGTTGTCGTTCTTCGAGCAGAAAGGGCAAATCAAGAGCAACAAATTTATCGAGAGTGTCTATCATCTTAAGCATGAGTGGCACGATATTTCGCTGTGTTTCTTCCACATTATCAAGCTGACGTTGAATAGAGGCTAAATCCTTTTTTTGTTGTTTTATCAATTTCGCTAATTGTTTGTTGTAAGTATCAAGGCTATCGGACTTACGGATAGCATTACGATACTCCTGAGCGGAATCCCTGGTTTCTTCCACCAGAGAATCGACTTTTTTCTGAGAAGAAATCACATCATTTTGGGCTTCTAATTTGGTTTCGACCGCTGATTTCAAAGGTTCAGTTTCTGCGAATGAAACATTAGTTAGCGCAAAGCTTAGAATAAGTGTTGAGAGATAAGATTTAGTATGCTTATCCATAAGGATTTTTTCCTAATTTATTATATAGTTACTGAATAAATACGCTTCATATTGTAAATTAATATGCAATATTAATACACAAAACCAGTAATATCGTTATTAATTTTATTCGTTACGCCATAAATCGGCTATACAGCTAAATTCTTTAATCATGGGTGAATTATTTAATGAGTCTTAGAGTCAGGTTAAATTTACTGATCACCTTGCTATTTGTTAGTCTATTCGCATGCAGCAGTTTTTATATTATTTCGAATGCACGTACTGCAGTACATCATGAAGTTGAATCGACTGCTCATTTGGCTCTTGAATTAATTCAAATTTCATTTTCATCTGACTTTGTCGAAGAGGATGAAGTAAAACAATTAAAACTCCTGAAAAGTTTGTCTGAACTCGATCAAACTAGACATTTACATATTGATATTCATAGCCCAAATAAGACTTTAACACCAAGCAAAGAGTTCAATGTTTTAAATAATGCCAATGCACCAGAGTGGTTTGTCAGGCTTGTTCAGCCTCCGCCAACAGAAATACGTCAATGGTTCTATAATCCTATGGTAGCCCCGACAGGGGTCATTATTAGAGCCGATCCATCAGATGAAATTTATGAAACGTGGAATGAAGTACGAAGTGTGCTTATCCTTTTGTTTGTTTTTATTATTTTGGCAAATATATTGGTCTACTTCGTGATAGGAAAATATCTGGCTCCTATCGATACTATATTGAAAGGTTTGTCAGGAATTGAAAAAGGTGAGTATCAAGAATTACCTCATTTTCGTTTGCCGGAACTTGATCGAATATCGCAACAATTTAATCACATGGCTAAAGTGCTCTTGGCAAGTAAAGCAAAGAATAAATTATTAACACAGCGTTCTCTTGAAATTCAGGAAGAAGAACGCAGGCATCTTGCTCAGGAATTACATGATGAACTTGGACAAACTATTGCGGCTATAAAAGCAGTTGCTGTTGCAATATCCAATAGTAAAGTGCCGGATAAAATCCACATTGATTCGAGTGTTAAAACAATTATTCAGTATTCCGATCATATATATCAAGTTGCAAAGAGTATGATGCAT
>JBFIIJ010000211.1:0-4868 GCA_041601315.1 Gammaproteobacteria bacterium | reverse complement strand
GTGTATGTGAATAATAAAATCAAAGCCTGTGAAGAAGTAGGGTTGTATTCAGAAGCTTATAGATTAGATGCTGAAGTAAGCGAACAGTCGTTATTAAATAAAATTCAGGAGTTAAATGAAGATAGTGATATACACGGTATTTTAGTTCAACTCCCTTTGCCTGATCACATTGACGAAAAAAAAGTATTGGAGAAAATTTCTGTCGATAAAGATGTTGACGGATTTCATTTATATAATGTGGGCGCATTAGTGACGGGTAATATGATCTTTCCTCCCTGTACGCCTTACGGCGTTCAATGTTTATTAGAAACTATTAATGTGCCGGTTGAAGGTCAACATGCAGTTGTAGTGGGCAGGAGTAATATAGTTGGAAAACCGATGGCTATGTTGTTATTACACATGAATGCTACGGTTAGTATATGCACGTCGAAAACTAAAAACCTTAAAGCTATTACCAAGCAGGCAGATATTCTAATCGTAGCTACAGGTAGGCCTAAAATGATAACGGCGGGTATGGTTAAAAAAGATGCTGTAGTCATTGATGTTGGTATTAATAGGCTTGACGATGGCAGTTTAGTTGGCGACGTTGATTTTAATTCTGTTTCTAAAAAAGCAGGATTAATTACACCTGTACCAGGTGGTGTTGGCCCCATGACAATAACGATGCTAGTTGTTAATACGATAAAGGCAGCTGAACGTACCGAAACGGTAAATAAAGGTCGTATTGTTATTGGTCGATAATATAAAGCTTGCTACTTCCCCATTAGCATTACACACATTATCTGTAGACAAAATGACGCGATTCATTTTTATATGTGGGACTTTTTGTCCCATTTATATTTCCCCAGTTTTAATAAACTCAATAACTACAGCAAGTTACGAGTTGGAATAGTACTTGCTGATAGAAGCCTGTCGATTGAGATAATAATAAACACTCAATGACAATTAATCGAGTTTACTCTCTATAGAAATTCACAGGGCGTAGCAAAAAATAATAATAATTAGTGTGTGAGGTCTCAATTTAAATGTCTAGTTCATCTAGTCTTCTAGGCTTGTTATCGAAAGATCGTATTGTTGCAAAATCAAATTTTAATCGTTGGCTAATTGCACCAGCATCAGTCGCAATTCATCTTTGCATTGGTTCTGTTTATGCGTGGAGCATATTTAATCCAGCGTTAGTCAAACAGTTAGGTGTAGTGACAAGTGCTGCAGATGATTGGAGTTTTTCATCTGTTGTCTGGATCTTTTCAACGGCCATTGTTTTTCTTGGACTCTCTGCTGCGATAGGTGGTAAATGGTTAGAGGAAGTAGGTCCAAGAACAACCGGTTTTTTAGCCGCATGTTTATGGGGCGGTGGATTTTTAATTGGAAGTGTTGGAATTGAAACACACCAGCTTTGGTTAATCTATCTGGGTTATGGTGTTGTTGGTGGTAGTGGTCTTGGGCTCGCTTATGTTACACCTGTCAGTACATTAATTAGATGGTTTCCAGATCGTCGAGGGATGGCAACAGGTATTGCCATAATGGGTTTTGGTGGTGGCGCAATGATAGGTGCACCATTAAAAACATATTTACTAAGTTTATTTTACAAGGCACCTGAATATTTAGGGAAAGTCAGTGATATCAATTTGATCACTGAAAACGGTAGACGTTTTGCCGATCTGGTGTATATGAAACCAGAAGTTGTTATTGCCTCTGTGTCAGATATGGCAAAAACTCCAGTAGCCGGCCCTGAAGGTGTTTATCTTGTAGGCACGGGTGATACGGGAATTGCAAGTGCTTTTATTACACTTGGAATTATCTATTTTATTGTCATGACGATTGCAGCTTTTTCATTCCGTGTCCCACCAAAAGGTTGGAAACCTAAAGGTTGGGAAGCCCCTAAAGCCGATGAATCAAATAAACGTTTAATCACCGATGATCATGTTCATATTGATCAAGCCATAAAGACTTCACAATTTTATCGATTATGGATTGTACTTTGTTTTAATGTTACTGCTGGCATTGGTGTTATTGGTGTTGCCAAGACTATGGTGACAGATATTTTTAGTCCAAGTTTACCCAATATTGTTGATGCGGGGTTTGCCGCAACCTATGTATTAATGATCAGTGTTTTTAATATGGGTGGTCGCTTTATGTGGGCATCATTATCTGATTATCTTGGAAGAAAAAATACTTATCATATTTTCTTTGTACTAGGAATGTTGCTCTATGTTTCAATTCCCTATTTTGCCAATCAAGTTAGTATTAACCCTGGAATAATCTGGTTGGTGATGTTCTATGCCGCGACTATGGTTATCTTCACCATGTATGGCGGTGGTTTCGCAACCATCCCTGCCTACCTGGCAGACATATTTGGTACGTTACATGTGGGTGGTATTCATGGTCGTTTATTAACGGCGTGGAGTACGGCCGGTATTTTGGGGCCATTCGCAATTACCAATTTAAGACAACAATCAATTGATAACGCGCTTCAATCATTATCACAAAAAATTGATCCAGTTATTTTCCAGCAAAAATTTGGTGCAAGTATTAATAATCTTCAACAATTAATCGATGCTAAAACTGTTTCTATACCCAAGTTAATGGAAATTGCACCTGTAGGCACAGTAGATCCTACGCCAAGTTTATATAACACAACAATGTATGCGATGGCTTTATTACTGTTCATCGCATTTCTAGCAAATCTATCGATTCGTAAAGTTGATGACAAACATCATGTGCAAAACACTCATCCGGAACTAGCGATCAATACTGCTAATTAAAAAATTATTATAAAAATACTGGCTCTTGTATGCAGCAGCAAGAAGTTCAGTTGTTATAAAAAATGTTGCGAACTTTATAAACTTGAGGAGATAGTAAATGTTTAACTTTAAGACAAAAGGAGAGAGCACGCTTAGCGGTGTTAGCAGCGCTGTTGGTATTGCCTCTCTGTTGATGACTCTTGCTTCGTATAACGTATATGCGGGTGAAGAAGTTCAGGGAGGAACGTTGTTTGGAAATATGCAAACTGTGACACAGGATATGCTAGATCATGCGGCTGGCGATTCGAATAACTTTTTGCATACTAATGGTAACTACGCGCAGACTAGATATTATCCAGCTGAACAAATAAATCTTGAAAACGTTCATGATTTGAAACGTGCCTGGACCTTTAAAATGGAAGTGACGGATTCACTCGAAACGTCACCAATCATTGTTGATGGAACAATGTATGTCACATCTTCTTTTAACCATGTTTATGCACTAGATGCGCAATCGGGTAAGAAAAAGTGGCACTACAAACACAAGATGGGACCTATCACGACCTATTGTTGTGGTCCTAACAATCGAGGTGTTTTTCCATACGAAGGCATGCTGTATATGGGAACGCTTGATGCTAAGTTAGTTGCAATTGATGCGAGCACAGGAAAAAAAGTTTGGGAAACTCAAATTGCTGATCCAGAGTTAGGTTACAGTGAAACGATGGCTCCTACTGTTGTTGATGGGAAAGTGTTAATTGGTACCAATGGTGGTGAATATGGTATTCGTGGTTTTGTTAAAGCATTTGATGCTAAAACAGGTAAATTAATCTGGACCTTCCATAGTATTCCTGAAAACTCAGTTGGTGTTTGGGCTGAGAATGATGCGACTGGTTTATTCATGCATCGTGATATTAAAGCTGAAAAAGCGGCACTAAAAAAATTAGGCGATCCGTATAAAACGCTTGGTGGTGGTGTATGGCAAAATATGGCGATTGACCGTGATAATGGTAGAGTTTATTTTGTAGTCGGTAATCCATCACCTGATCTATACGGCGCAATTCGTCCAGGTGATAACCTTTACACAAACTCACTGGTTGCAGTTGATCTGAACACAGGTGAAAAACAGTGTCACTTCCAATATATTGCACATGACGTATGGGATTTAGATGCAGTTAGTCCTCCAATTTTAGTTCCAGTAAAAGACAAAGACGGTAAAACCGTTAAAGGTGTCTTACATGGCGGCAAGACTGGTTATGTATATGTTCACCGTGCTTCTGATTGTAGTTTAATAAGACATTCTGAGCCTATGGTTATGCAGCGTGATCGTTGGGTATTACCTACTAAAGAAGGTGCAAGCATGTTACCTGGTGCGAATGGTGGTGTTGAATGGTCTCCAATGGCAACCGACCCTAGCCAAGGTTTAACTTATGCTATCAACCTACATCAACCAATGACATATCACGTTGAAGAAACACCATATCCTGATGGCAAACTTTGGTTAGGTGGCGCGTTCAAAGTTATTCCTGATGAAGAACAATGGGGTAACGTAACGGCAGTTGATTACAATACCGGTAAAATAAAATGGAAAGTTAAAACGCAACAGCCAATGATAGGCGGTATTCTAGCAACAGGTGGTAATCTTGTATTTACTGGTGAAGGTAATGGTTTGTTCAAAGCCTATAATTCTTCTACTGGTGAATTAATGTGGCAAGACCAAACCAATGCAGGTGTTAACGCGCCTCCTTCTTCTTATAACGTTGCTGGTGATCAATACATCGTTGTAGGTTCTGGTGGTAATGCACAAATGAATTATAAGCGTGGTAATGAAATCATTGCTTATAAATTAGGTAAGAAGTAAACCTCCTCCGGCAAGTTTACTTGCTTTGTAGTAAAGGTATATGACCGCCTTCATTCCCTCTGCGAAGGCGGTCATATTTTAGTAGAGGATACTTGAACTTAGTTACTTAATATTTATCCGAAAATAAATGGTTTATAAAATGTATTTTTCAAAAATAAAATCGATCATATTAATCACAGCATTATTGTCTTTTGCTAATGTCATGGCAGAAGAGGATAAATACGCTTCTGTAAAAGATAAACTACAAACCTGCTTTGTATGTCATG
>JBFIIJ010000210.1:0-4887 GCA_041601315.1 Gammaproteobacteria bacterium | reverse complement strand
GTTTGTGAAACCTCTTATAAGGATCGTGCTGGAAAGTATCAGGGGCAAACAGGCGTTACTTTACCTAAGACTTAAGAGTGTTTCTAAAAGTGCACTTTTTTCGCGATTGCTGCGTCAACTTCGTGCTCGAATTCTCATGTATAATTTATACACTCCGGTTCTGCGCGCGGTGCTTTCTTGCACTCACAAAAAAATTACTATTTTTAGAAGCACTCTTTACAATAAAATGATGATTAGCCGTTAGCTGCTTTTTGTTCGTTAGTTTCTTCTGCCTGTTGGCTACGTTCTTTTTTAATGTTTGCTGCTTGTCTACTTAATACATGCTGCATAATCATTTCCTGGTCGCTTTCGCATATACCAATAAAATCAACAGCGATAATAAATCGATAAAGATTGTCATCCATCTTTTTCTTGCAGTCTACAACTCGGGCATAAAGTGGAATAAATTGATATTCAGGAAAAAGAACCAATTCCATTTTTAGATTAACGTCTTCGTTGATTGGTGTGTTTGATTCAAATGACATACCGCTTGCACTTAAATTAACTTGCTGAGTATCTGTGATGGAGTTTTCTTTATCGTCATTGTGTACGATCATGCTTTGTATTAATGATAATTTTTTGTCAAAGAGCGCCAGTATTTCCGCAACAAGAGGACTGACTTCTTCGATACGACCCATCTTGGTCATTATTTTAGCTTCGATGCAATTAAATGCATTTTTCATTTCAGCAAGATTATTTTGCTCGTGCTCAGTTCGTTTAATTTCAGTTTCGACATCAATACCCTGTACAACACGGTATTTGAGTGACACTTTGTCATTAATTCTGAAATATCTTCTGCGGTCATCCATAGTTATTTTCCTGTTACATGTTGCCTTATTGGTTTTTCAATCCTTCTCTGATATTTTCGAAGCGATCTTTTAGTGTTTGTAAATCTACTGCATCAATTTCAGATTGATCTGGTACTTTAATCTCTTCATTAAGTATCTCTTGAACTGATGATGTTAAATCAGCCTGATTGTTTACAAGTGTACTTTTGAATGGGTTCGTTGAATCAGCGGATATCTCATTCAATTCATCATCTTCTTCACCTTGCACAATGATAAGTTCAACTCGACGATTAAGCGCTCGGTTTTTAGAGCTGTCATTTTTTACCATTGGGTGAGCATCACCATGTCCTTCGATGACAAATCGTTCTTGAGGAATGGTATCTAGTTCCAATAGTTCATGAACTACTGTTACTGCGCGTGATGAGGATAGTTCCCAATTAGAACGAAAGCGTGCCGTTTTTATTGGAATATTATCGGTGTGACCTGCAACAACAATTTTGCCTCTAATATCGCTAAGAGATTTTCTTATTTTATTGAGTACCGGTAAGAATGATTCTTTAACGATTGACGAGCCAGAAGGGAATGAACCATTTTCGTTGATTCGTAATAAGATTCGGTTACCTGATGTTTTTATCGCAACTAAACCTTGCTCTATTTCAGGCTCAAGTGTTTTAAGTAATTTATAAGCATCGGCAACTGTTTTTTCGTTACGTTCTTTTTCTTGTTTTAGTTTTTCTTCTTTTGCTTTATCTATATCCGCGACCGCTTTTTCCAGTTCGGCTAACTTTTCAGCATCTGTTTTTGCTTTATCAATGTCAGTTGCAGCATCTTCACCCTCGGCTATATTTTCTGAGTCTTCTTTTCCTTTATTTTCATTAGTGCTAACTTCGGTTGTTTCTTCAATCGTTGACTCTTCAACTATTTCTTGTTTTTGATGACGTTGTACTGCATCACTACCAGAACCATCATTATCTTCAGCTGCATCGATACTTTCTTTTTTTTCTTCTTCTGTCATTGCATCAGTAAACTCAACCGTTTGTTTACTTTCATCAATCGTGCTTTGTCGAATTTCTTTGATAAGTGTTGGCGTCGGTCTACCGGGCGTAAATTCTTGCGCAATAATGCTAGTACCTTTTGGTGCTATATCAGTTTTAATTTCCCTTTGTATGCCAAAGGCATTTTTCATTGAGCCGGCTATTTGCTTAAATTTTTGCAAATCCATTTCAGAAAATGAAAGTAACAACACGAAAAAGCACATTAGCAATGACATTAAATCAGCAAATGTCATTACCCATGCCGGGGAGCCTCCTCCTTCTTCTTTTTTTGCCGGTGCTTCGTCACTCATAGATAAGTTCCACTTATAATTATCGATTAAGCGGCTTCAGCTTCCGCACCTTCTTCACCACCAATGTTTCGATCTGATACAGGCAAATAAGTCATTAACATACCTTCGATAACCCTTGGATTACGTCCTTCCTGAATGCCTGAAATACTGTCAATGATCATTGATTTAATCATCTTTTCTTCGGCACTTCTCAGTCCGAGTTTTTCAGCCAATGGCAAAGCAAATACGTTTGCAATCGCTGCGCCATAAAGCGTTGTTAATAGTGCAACAGCCATAGCAGGACCAATTGTTTTTGGGTCTTCCATATTTGCCAACATTTGTACCAAACCTATTAAAGTACCGATCATGCCCATGGCCGGTGCGACATCACCTATCGCTTTAAAAATCTTTTGTCCTAGCTCGTGTCTTTCTACAGTCAGGTTCATATCACTGACCATGGTCGCTCTGACTACATCAGGTTCATGACCATCAACCATCATTTGAATACCCATTTGAAAGAAAGCATTGCCGGTATCTTTTTCTTCTAGCGCGAGCAAACCACCTTTACGAGCGGTATTTGCCAGATCAATAGTTGTTTCAATTAATTCTTTTGGCTCAGTAAGTTTATGAAACAAGGCTTTCATCCCGACTTTCATTGCGCCAAGAAACTGGCCAATACTGAATTGCATTAAAACGGCTCCAACAGTACCCCCACCGACAACAAGAAGTGAAGGGACGTTGAAGAACATCAGCGGATCACCGCCCAACACAATGGCGGATAAGATAATACCGGCTGCTGCCAAAAATCCGATTAGAGTTGCAAGATCCACTGTCTTCTCCTTATAGCCATTGTAATTATTGCTTTTAAAATCATTACTGTATTTGTGATTGACGCTATTGCGATTTCAAACATTCGTTATCATTTATATCGGTTAAAAAGGTTAAAACTTTATGATGGAACGGGGTTTTTTACGTTTTCTGATTATTGTTGTTTCGTGTTCAGATTTATTATTTCAATTAGATAGCGGCAACAATGAACAGTAATTAATGAAAATATATAAAATTCAATAAAATCAAATAGATGGTGGATTTCCCGATATTTCTAGAATTTCAGGAACGAGCTTGTTTGGTCGTTGGTGGCGCTACTGTAGCGGCTCGAATAACGCAACAATTGGAGATTGCCGACGCAAAGGTTTTGTCGTAGCGCCGGAAATGGAGGCCACTCTAAATAATTTAAAAAAATCAGGTCTAATTCATCATATTGAGCAAAGTTACGATGAAATAGGTATGCAGATTATGGAACTGGTTATTGCTGTAACTTATGATATGTATCTCAATAGCAGAATTGCATATATTGGTTAATCTAGTGTTGTTAAGGTAAACGCATATTCTGAAAACAATATTCGCTTAACACGTCAGAAAACATAACGTTAAACCACCAAGTATGAATATTATTGGTGAAGCTGTGTCTTTACATGGAAAACTTGCCTGTTTCGATACGATTGAACCTTAAAGTTCAATCGATCTTTCAATGCCGCCGCTACTACCATCTACTTCCATCATTTTATCAGTTTGAACGGCTAGCTCTAATGCAAGCTCGATTGATTTTTTAATTACAGCCTTTTCATTGCTTGCATTTAGTTTATCCGCTGCAATCAAGCCAGTTAAAATTTGTGTCGCTGCATTGTAGATAGTGGGTTCAACGACAAGATCATTTCTGTGAAATGCTATTCGCGTCATTTCTGACATATCACGGTGTGCCATTTTTATTCTCCGTTAATTTTTGATGTTTATATTATTTCAGGTTAGTGATATTTAATCTTTCTTTAATTGTAAAGAAACTGAATTTATACAATAGCGTAAGCCAGTGGGTTGTGGCCCGTCTTCAAAAACGTGTCCCAGATGCGCTCCACATTCTTTACATAGCACTTCGACTCGCTGCATACCTATGCTGCTGTCAGTTTCTGTTTTTATCGACTCTCCTTTTGGCGCCCAAAAACTTGGCCAGCCTGAACCTGAATCATATTTTGTCTCAGAGCTAAACAATTCACTGGCACAGCAACTGCAAAGATATGTCCCTTCTTCCTTACAATCATAATACTGTCCAGTAAATGCCCGTTCAGTACCTTTTTTTCGACAGATGGCAAATTGTTCCGGTGAGAGTTCTTTTTGCCATTCTTCTTCTGATTTATCCACAAGGGTTACCTTTTAATTTCCAGTAACAACATCTTTCAAAATATCGACAATTCGTCCAGTCGCTTTTTCTACAAGTACGACTGCGTTATCGACAATGGTTCTTTCAAGGCCTTCAACAGGATCGGGAAGTTCCGCTTTAAGGTCATCTGGTAAGTTACGTTTAGCGAGTCCTGGTGGCAATGTGCCATTGCGTTCAAGCTGTTTTGCTAAACCTGGTGGCAGTTTGTCTTTTTTAGCTAAGCCTGGAGGCAGATCTTTTTGTTTATTTTTTTTCTTGTTTTTACCATCAGAGACATCCTTTTCACTCTCTGTTTTTTTGAAGTATTTTTCAATGATTTGTTTTTCAAGCTCAGAAAAGCCACCTTCTATCGCTTTATCAATCACTGCTTTAGTCACTTCTGTATCAGCATGACTTATAATAGGAAACAGGCCTGTGGTGCTTAATATAAAAAAAAGTATTAATTTATTCACTCTAAAATTCTCCATTTGTTTCCCGTTTTTAGACTAGTTGTATCTTATCCTTATCCGTAGCGATATCAC
>JBFIIJ010000209.1:0-4887 GCA_041601315.1 Gammaproteobacteria bacterium | reverse complement strand
TTTATCCGTAAATTTTTAATATAAACAAAACGCTGAATACATATTCTTTGACTTTAATTCAATCGATTTCAGTAGAAATGATTTATATTTATCAGCGTAATATCGTTTAAGGTGATTGTCTTCAAATAATTTATTGGATGTAAAAAATATAGAGTCGTTTGGGTGTTTTAGTTAAATTTGATCCTGATGCGTGTGTTATTTAGCAATTAAAGAACACAATATCACCCGATTTGTAGGTTAATGTATAAATTCCTCATCTTCTCATCCATCTTATGAATCCTGATATGTTTGTGCTATAAATTTTATTTCTTATTTATTATTTAGATGGTAAGAAAACATATTCTAAACTCGGAATGATTCCGTTGTGCGAGCTTCATCAGCCTCATTTGGGGGATAAGTACCCCATTTGTCTAAATAGTATGTTTTTCTCTTATCACCATCAGACTCTTTGTTGAAGGTGAGAAATATATTACGTCTACTTTTATTGCTAGTGTTTGCCGGTGAGCCATGTGGTACATAGGAATCAAAAATAATGATGTCACCCGAGTCAGCTTCCACAATCATATAATCATCTTCGGGTAGATATGGCGGGTCATCTTCTGTCAATGGCTTCCATTCTTCTGTCATTAACTCTTTCTTGTAATTTCCTGACTTCAGAAAACTCAATGCTGCATTTTCTTTTGTGTTCTTATCAACAACGATACACACGCTTATATAAAAGCTTCCATATGCATTCCAACCAGCTGCCTGATCCTGATGTAACTTGTCAGCACGGCAGCCAGGTAATTTGTAGTTGACTTTTTCTTTAAACAGAACAGGTGGTTCGCCAAACAGAATTGTCAGGCAATCAATGAGTTTTTCAGGAAGTAGTAATTTTGTAATGGCAGGATTGTGATAACCAAAAATATGTTCAACCCTAACAAGGATATTCTCATCGGTTATTGTGCTCTTTTCGTAATATTTCGCTTCTGCTCCTCTCATCGGAGTCTTGTCATGTAAATCGTCCAGCCATGAAGAAACAATTTTCATTTGTTCACTATTAAAAAAAGACTTAATTACAGTAAAGCCTCTGTCTGTAAATTCTTTTTGTTGTGTTTTATTTAGAGTCATTTAAATCACCATATACATCTGACTTTATTAAACCTGATAATGGTCAAGTTAGGTTGCTCGATACTATATTCAGTGAAATTTAATATAATTGATGTAAGTCAAAAGATTCGTAATATTTTCACGCCGTATTCATGGCATATCATTTATTTTAAATAGCTTGCTTCTGCATATTTATATTGATGTAAATAAGATAAAAAAACACATAACAATAACGAAGTATTTTTTTACTAATTTGTATCAGCAATAGTTAATTGCTATCAATATCTTAAATTTAATCAATTGGATTATATGGCGGTCATGGACGACTATTATCCTAATTCAGCTAAAACCTCTCAATTACTAAGCCAAATATTTAATAAAATAGAGGAGATATAAAATGCTAAAAAATACACTAAATGTAATTACGATGTTCGTAGTTACCTTTCTAGTCCTGGCAATAACAACAGCTTTTTCCGTTAATCTTGCGATAGCTCAAGAAAATAGCATGACCGTGGATAACGAATTTTGGTGGCCAGAAAAACTAAGTCTGGAACAACTACGCGACCATGACCCTGCATCAAATCCTTACGGCAAAGATTTCAACTATGCCGAGGAATTCAACAAGGTAGACCTGAAGGCGCTTAAAGCCGATATCGAAAAGGCGTTAACGACGTCACATGACTGGTGGCCAGCAGACTGGGGCCATTATGGTGGTCTTGCGATTCGTTCTGCCTGGCACGCTTCCGGTACTTACCGCACGATGGATGGTCGTGGTGGTGCTGAAGGTGGTCAGATTCGTTTTGAACCACTGAATAGCTGGCCGGATAATGCCAACATCGACAAAATGCGTCGTATTCTCGAACCGGTTAAACAAAAATATGGTCTCAGTGTTTCCTGGGGTGACCTGATTATCTTGGCGGGTAACGTTGCTCTGGAATCTATGGGTTTTGAAACCTTTGGATTTGCTGGTGGCCGTGTTGACGACTGGGAAGCAGATCAAGTTTACTGGGGTAAAGAAACAAAATGGCTTGCCGCTGATGAACGTTTCAAAGGTGAGAAACTTGAGTCACCATTAGCCGCCGTACAGATGGGATTGATTTATGTTAATCCTGAAGGTCCAGGCGGTAGTATGGATCCATTAGCTGCTGCTAAACATATGCGATTATCATTTGGCCGTATGGCGATGAACGATGAAGAAATCGTTGCGCTTGTTGCCGGTGGTCATACTTTGGGTAAAGCACATGGTGGACGTTCTGCTGCTGACTGTGTCGGTGCTGAACCGGCTGCTGCGCCAATCGAAGATCAAGGGCTTGGTTGGAAAAGTAAGTGTGGTAAAGGTAATGCTGAAGACACTGTTACCAGTGGTCTTGAAGGCGCATGGACCCAAACGCCGACCGCTTGGTCAATTCTATACCTCGCTAACCTGTTCCAGTTTGATTGGGAACAACAACAGAGCCCGGGTGGTGGTCACTTATGGGTGCCAACTGATAAATCAGCGCACACATCAATACCAGATGCACATGTTAAGGGTAAGAAAAATCCGCCGATCATGTTTACAACCGACCTGGCACTTAAAGAAGATCCTGGTTTTCGCAAAATCGCTGAACGTTTCTCTAAAAACCCAAAAGAGTTTGATCTAGCTTTTGGAAAGGCCTGGTTCAAACTAACTCATCGTGACATGGGACCAGTTGAGCGTTATGTTGGTGTTGAAGTGCCTAAGGAAATTTTAATCTGGCAGGATCCAGTACCAGCAGCTAATTATAAGCAGATCAGTAATGATGATGCAGAAGCGCTGGAAGCGAAAATCCTGAAATCCGGTTTGAGTGTACCTGCACTAGTTAGAACAGCGTGGTCATCAGCCGCTTCATATCGAGGTTCAGATATGCGTGGTGGTACCAACGGTGCTCGCGTTGCATTGGCACCACAAAAAGACTGGGCTGTTAATAATCCAAAAGAACTGGCTAAAGTCCTGAAGACTTTAGAAGACATCCGTGCGGATTTCAACAAGTCTCTTAAAGGTGGTAAGAAAGTATCTCTAGCTGACACGATTGTGATCGCTGGTAATGCTGCTGTTGAAAAAGCGGCGAAAGATGCGGGTCATAGTGTGGAAATTCCATTTACGCCGGGTCGTACTGATGCTACTCAGGAAATGACTGATGTAGAATCTTTTGCATGGTTAGAACTTCCTGCTGACGGATTCCGTAATTATTATACTGAAATGAGCTATGGCTCACCTGCCGAAATGTTGGTTGAAAAAGCAGATCTGTTAACCTTGACTGGACCGGAAATGACGGTATTGCTTGGCGGAATGCGTTCACTTAACGCTAATGCTGATGGCTCCAAACATGGTGTATTAACCGACAATCCAGGAACCTTGAATAATGATTTCTTTAGTAATCTGCTCGACATGTCTACAGAATGGAAGAAGTCATCTGAGTTCCCAGGTGTCTATGAAGGTTATGCACGTGGTACAAGCAAATTGAAGTACACCGCTACTCCGGTAGACCTGATATTTGGTTCTAACTCTGAGTTACGTTCATTGGCTGAAGTCTATGCTTCCGCAGACAAGAAATTTGTTAATGACTTCGCTGCTGCCTGGAACAAGGTTATGAATCTGGGTCGTTTTGAGTCAGTAAACCCTGCTGGTACACCTGTAGCAAAACGCTAAAACGAATCTGTTTTTAGCATACAGTTGGAACCTTATACATTTTAGGTTTCATAAAAATCGAACGGCGACGTATCATACGTCGCCGTTCTTTCATGTATATTGTTTTATCAAACAAGATGAACCGAATTACGAAAGCTGAATAAAGAAATTACTTAAGTTAGATCATTTTTGAATAACTACTTGAACGATCACTTTTACCAAGGTAAGCATCAAATACGGAACAGATATTTCTGATTAGAAATCTGCCGGCTGGTAATACATCAATCGAATTATTATTTATATTCAATAACTCATCTATTTGCATATCAGAAAGTAATTTTAGTTCATTTGAAAAATATTCCTTGAAATTTATTCTGTATAGATCTTCAATTTCACTAAATTCCAACTGAAAGTGACAAATTAACTGTGTGATAACACCTCTACGAATTTCATCGTCATGGTTTAATTTGTAACCTCGATAAACAGGAATTTTATTTTTCTCGATTACGGTGTGATAATCGTCAAGTGTACGAATGTTTTGTGAATATGAGTTGCCAATTTTGCTTATTGCAGTAACGCCGAAGCCAATGACATCGCAATCAGCATTAGTAGAATACCCTTGGAAATTTCTATGTAATTTACCCTTGCGCTGCGCTACAGCGAGTTCATCATCAGGTTTGGCAAAGTGATCCATGCCAATATAAACGTATCCTGCATCAGTTAAAGATTTTATTGATTCTCCTAATATTTCCAGTTTTTCATTTGGAGCAGGCAGTTCATCTTCTTTTATTTGTCGTTGAGTTTTAAATAATCTTGGAAGATGCGCATAGTTATAAATTGCAATTCTGTCCGGATTCATTTCTATAATTTTGCTAATGGTATTGCAAAATGTTCTAACTGATTGTTTTGGTAATCCGTAAATTAAATCAATATTAATCGAATGAAATTTGCTTTTCCTGGCTGCATTGAAAACATCAATTGTTTGTTCGTAAGATTGAATTCTATTTACTGCTTTTTGCACATTTGGATCAAAGTCCTGTACGCCGATACTTATTCTGTTAAAACCGATGTTTCTTAATAGTGATATAGTTTCAAACTTTACTTCTCTTGGATCTATTTCTATAGAGTATTCACCCGAGTCATCATCAAGT
>JBFIIJ010000208.1:0-4888 GCA_041601315.1 Gammaproteobacteria bacterium | reverse complement strand
ATTGGCAACTATAATACCAATAGCAAAGATTAAACTGCCGATAGCTGCGTTACCCATTGCAACGCTGACAATAAAAAAAAGTGCGCCAAGAAAGATCGCAATAGAACTAATAATACGAATGAAATATTTGAGCTCTTTGCCTATTGGTGTTTCGGCACCTTGCGTTTCTTTGGTAAGTTGGACGATCTTGCCCATCTGGGTATCCATTCCGGTTGCGCAAACTAACACCCGTCCGTCACCACTTTCGACCAGAGAACCGGAAAACACCATATTGTGGCTTTCTAATAGATTTTCATGCTGATGATCACTATTCAACCTGATAGCTTCACTCTCCCCGGTTAAACTACTCAGGTCAACACGCAACAAATGATCTTCTAATAAACGGCCATCAACCGATACTTTATCCCCTTCGCTCAAGTAAATAATATCGCCGGGAACAATCAGGCTCGCTTCAACTTCAACTTCAGTGCCATCACGATAAACGCGAACCATAGCTGGCAACATCTTGCGAAAACTCTCCATAATCTTTTCGCTTTGATATTCTTGTATGTAGGTAAATATGGCGTTCAAAATTGTAACGCCAAATAACGCAATTGCGATATAAAGGTTACCCATGCCGGGATCAAGTTGTTCCGCCAACAAGGCCAAAGCACTACCCGCAATTAGTAACAACGCAAAAAAATTCTTGAACTGAGCGAGAAACTTAATCCATTCAGGAACTTCTTGTCTAACACGAAGTTCGTTAGTTCCGTACTTCCCCAGACGTTGTTTGGCATCTTCTGATTGTAGCCCCTTCATATCTACATCAAAATAATCAAAAAGCTCGTCAAGTGAGCAAAGATGATATTGCAGATTATTTTTAATTATTGGCGAATTCATTCTAATGGTATTCTATCCAAACTTTGTGACATTCCATTTGCGTTAGATCAACACTGTAATCAATTATGCCTGAATTACCTGAAGTCGAAACAACCAGAAAAGGTATCGCACCTTATGTTGTTGGTGAAACAGTAAAAGATATTATCATTCGCGAACGTAAGCTGCGTTGGCCTATTCCTGATTCGCTTAAGCGCTCTCTTAAAAATCAACTTATACGAAAACTTAGACGACGCGCAAAATATTTGCTTTTTTATACAGACAAAGGCTGCATGATTCTTCACCTAGGTATGTCGGGTAACTTAAGAGTACTTGATAACACCATTCCTCACGAAAAACATGACCACGTTGATATTGTTTTTGAATCCGGTCACCTATTACGTTTCCGCGACCCAAGAAAATTTGGGTCTATACTCTGGACAAATGATGATCCACTTGATCACAAATTAATTAATCATCTTGGTCCCGAACCTCTAAACGAGGAATTCAATACGGAATACTTATACACGCGTTCAAGAAAACGAACACAAGCGGTAAAAACATTCATTATGGATAGTCGTATTGTAGTTGGTGTTGGTAATATATACGCAAGCGAAGCTTTATTTCGTGCCGGAATAAAACCGACTCAACATGCAGGAAAAATATCTAAAGCACGCTACGAAAAACTGGTTACTGAAATAAAAAATGTTCTGACTGAAGCAATAGAAAAGGGCGGAACAACCTTACGTAACTTTTTTAATGGTGACGGCAAACCGGGTTATTTTAGTCAGGAACTGAATGTCTATAATCGCGAAGATGAACCTTGTAAAAAATGTGAACGAAAAATTAAAATGATCCGACTAGGTCAACGATCAACTTTTTATTGTTCACACTGTCAAAGATAAATGAATTATTTAAAAGTAATTTCTCTTTTATTTTTATTCTCATCGTTTAGCGCCTTCGGTATAGATTCAAACAGTAATTCATCATTTTCTTGTGTCGCTAATCATCTTGATACAAACAAAGAAGTTGAAGTAAAAATAATTTCTGCAATTAGAAGCAAAAACGTGGCTACAGCACAGTGGCCTCTGGGTTATCCTACGATAGCAATTGATAATAGTGCATTTTTAAAGTTACCAAAAAATGCACAACAATTTATTTACTATCATGAGTGCGCACACTTAAAGTTTAAAATATATGATGAATTTGATACGGATTGCAAAAGCCTTGATCTTATAAAGGAAAAACACCAGCTTTCTGAAATTGATATCAGAAAGCTGGTTGAAACTTTAGTAAAAGAATTTGGAATGAGCCATCGCTGGAGTAACTTGCTTCAGTGTGACCTCATGAATAATTTTTAATAATTATTCTTATAATAAACTACGCGCTGCATCCATCGCTGCTTGCATATCAGGCAAAGCTGTAATTTCCGGAACAACTTGCAAATAACGAACAATATTATCTTTATCCGTCACAATAACTGCGCGCGCTAAAAGTGCCAATGGTTCGATTAATAAACCGTTGTTATTGCCAAACTCTCTATCTTTATAATCGGATAAAAATGTAACGTTGTTTATCTTGGCTTCTTTAGCAAAACGTGATTGTGCAAAAGGAAGATCCATGCTGACGGTTATTAGCTCGACTTGCTGATCCAAGCCACCATTCTCTTCCGATAATTTGTGCGTTTGTACATCACAAGTCGGAGTATCAATTGAAGGAACCACACTAATAATACGAACCTTATCACTAGCATCAGCGATATTAACAGGTTTAAGTTCGTTAGAAGAAAGCATTGCAGCCGAAAGAGGCTGACCAATTTCTATAACACTCGTCCCAGTAAGCGCAAGTGCGCCGCCTTTCATAGTGACGTTATTACCTACCCCTGCATTTACACTTCCTTTATCTACTGGTAAATCCACTTGAACCTGATTTGTTTCTTTTTCAGAACACCCGGTGAGTAAACAAACTATCGCAACCATTGCTATAACGTGATTCATAATTTATCCCTCATTAAAAATTCTATTTTTATCTTTACAACAACTTTTTTAATTAGTTCTGATTTTTCCCCCGTAATTAATGCGGGCATGTGTGCGTCTTGAGGAAAAAGCATGACGAACGTTCCTGGAAACACATCAACATAAATTTGTCCTGGACAAGCACGTTTGTATAATTCAAAATCTTTGAATTCATCGTATGGTGTTTGAACAACGAGATCATCTCTTGAGAAACACTCAATCCTTTCGCTACCAATAAGAACTGCCTGAATATCAACATATTTTCTATGACTCTCAAGAATAGCTGCATCTGGTCTACGAGTTTCGTAACTCATCACTTGAGCAAAAATGTCTTCGCCCTGTATATCATATTTCTTTTCATCTGATTCAGAAGTTAGTGAATTTAAAAATTCAAAAGCACATTTCCATTTCGGTCCAAAATGATAATTCTCCCAATTTTTTAATTTATCAATAATCATAACCTAAGGCCTTTTTATGCATCTAACTACATTTTTATAAATCACATTTAAAACTTTATAAGTTTGTCTCATCTTAACTTACCTTGAAACATGAATCACTTCGGCTGCCCCTTCACCGCGAGGATCGCTTGCAGCAAAACTGATGTTCTTGCTTTTCCAAATCATAATCGCTTGCATATTGCCGTACTTACGATTTTTTTCAGTTAGCTTGTGACCTTTCTTTTTTAACGCTTCCTGTTCGATAATAGTTAAACCACCTTGTTCATAAAGAACTTCATCTGGAAGATATTGATGATGATAACGCGGTAAACTAACCCATGATTGTGGTAAATGGCCATCAGCAAAATCCAGTACACCAAGTAACACCATACTAATAATACGACTACCACCTGGAGTTCCTAAAATACCAATGCGATCTTCTGTTTCTACAAACGTCGGTGACATGCTGGATAAAGGGCGTTTGCCTGGTTCAATAGCATTGGCATGATCGCCAACTAAACCATACGCATTCGCGGTTAATGGTTTAATAGAAAAATCATCCATTTCGTTATTCAATATCACGCCTGTTCCCTCAGCAACAAAACCTGAACCAAAGGGCAGGTTAATACTTAAGGTTGCTGAAACACGGTTGCCTTCTGCATCAACAACTGAAAAATGCGTTGTATCCGTTCCTGTTTGATCATAAGCAGCAATGTCACTTAATTCCTCACTTGGTGTAGCTCTATCAATATCTATTGTTAAAGCCATACCTTCGGTATAGTTTCTATCTAATAAACGATCGATAGGAACATTAATAAAATCCATATCGCCGAGATAAGCGGCACGATCTCGATAAGCACGACGCATTGCTTCAATAACAATATGTTTACGTGTTACTGAGTCGACTGCGCTTAAATCAAAATGCTCAAGAATATTTAAAGCCTGACCCATAACAACACCACCGGAAGAAGGTAATGTCGCAGAAGTTACTTTTATGCCTTTATAATTTACAACAATAGGATCACGCTCGATGATCTGATAATTTGCCAGATCTTCCATTTCCCAAATACCACCATTCCTTTTAACGCTATCAACCATTTGTTGCGCTAACGAGCCTGTATAAAAACCCTTGCTACCTTCATTGGCGATAATATTTAAAGTCTTTGCCAAATCTTTTTGAACAACAACATGACCGACTTCAGGAACATCATTATTTTTTAAGAATAGCATTGCTGCTTCGGGATAATTTTTGACCACATTGCGTCTATATCCCATTAACATTTGGTAACGTTCGGTAACGTCAAAACCTGTTTTTGCCTGTTCTATAGCAGGCGCTAAAACTTCTTTTAATGAAAGCCTGCCATAACGTTTAACCAGATGTTCGATACCGGCTGGCACACCGGGAATACCCGCAGCCATCGGACCGTTTAATGACAGACCTTTAATTACATTTCCGGATTTATCCAGATACATGTTTTTACGACTGGCCATCGGTGCCTTTTCACGACCATCAATCATCATTTCTTTATTACTTGAAGCTTGATGAATTAACCAAAATGCACCGCCACCAAGACCGGAACT
>JBFIIJ010000207.1:0-4955 GCA_041601315.1 Gammaproteobacteria bacterium | reverse complement strand
CCATACTCACTGTCATCATCATCATGATGACCATGAGTATGACCATGAGTAAACTGGACGACCACATGGTCCGCTTCCTGCTCAGGTTGATGTTGATCTTGATGTTCGTGTTCGTGCTCATCGTCAATGGGCCATGGGTCGGTCAAATCGGAGGCGATCGTGAATTCATCGCCTCCAAGTCTTGCGACGGTGTCTGAGCTACGAACACAATGATTTAGTTTATTAGCAACTGCAGCTAATAATTTATCTCCAATTTCATGACCCAAAGAATCATTAACGTGCTTAAAACGATCCAGATCAATAAACATAACCGAAAGCATCTGATTATTACGTTTAGCCAGTTCGATACTGTTTTCCAATCGATCCATAAATAACGCCCGGTTTGGTAAGCTTGTTAAAATATCGTAATTCGCCAGAGTGATTAGTTGTTCTTCAGTACGTTTACGGTCAGTAATATCTTCGTACAACCAGATGCTCCCAAACTCAGGTTTGCCGTCTTCTATTGATTTAGCAGAAATTGCACACCAAAACTCACTTCCATCTTTATGTTTAACAAGCCATTCATCATGGTAGGTATCATTTTCACGAAGGTTTTTATAGGCTTCTTCACCAACAATCTCAAAGTCTTCTTTCGATGAAAATAAGATCTCTGTTTTTAATCCTTCGATATTATCTCTATCATAGCCAAACATTTCTTCGAATCGATGATTAACCGATATAAATTTTCTATCTTTCAAATGTACGATACCAACTAATGCATTTTCAAGTATGGCATTTAAGCGATGCTGATTTTCAAGTAACGCATCATGTGTGGAGGAGAGTTCATTAATAAGTTGTTCATTTCTCTCTGCAAAATTATTAAATGAATCTGCAAGTAGTAAAAATTCGTCATCAGCAAAATCGCTTGAATACAGGCGAACCGTTAACTTTCCCTTTGTTAAATTATTGACCGCATCACCAATTAATTTTAATGGATTATTAATTCTTTCTCGAAGTTTACGAAGTATAGAAGTAATGAAGAGAACGATAAAAAAACTAATACAGATTATGATTAAATAACTTAATTGAACTGCTTTGTGTGTATCATTTTTATGTTCATTGATAATTAAACCTAAATTGGTTTCCAGTTCTTTTACTGCCTTAATCATGTTCTGTGCATAAGTCTCCACTTTTATATTTAAATCAGATTCGATAATAATGTTTAAATCAAGATATTGAGTCCAGATGTTATAAATAGAATGCTCATCTTTTATCAAGATATTTACCAGCGAATCAACGGAACTTGATACTCTTGAGACATCTGACATTACATCAGGAAATTCTTTTAAATCAGCAGCAAGAGAGCTTAACGAAATGTTAATTTGGCTAAGTTGCTGAGCTATTTCATTGTCTCTAACATCAATTAATGCATCTTTATTGATTGTTTGCGTTAGTTTTCGGCTAAGTTGAATAATTTGAATGGCGCTAAGTTGTACTTCATGGCTAGCAACTTCGACACGTCGCTGTTGTCCCAGGAGGGTTTCCATAAATGAAGAATTAGCAGGGGACAATTGCCGGTTTTCATATTTAAATTCATTATCAAGTTTTATTCTTGTTCTGCTTGTTTTTAATTTTATTTTTCCGGAAGCACTATCTACCGCATCTATTATTTCGTTAACAATATTTCGAAGTATTAATTCATTTTTCTGCAATCTATCATTTAAATTGATGACTTGTTCTTTTGTATTATATAACTCTGTGTCTACCGTAATAAATTGATTAAATAGCGATTTGAATTTTTCAATCACTAACGTATCTTGAATCGATGGTAGTAAGTTTTGAAGTGCTTTGAAATTTGTATGGAACTGTTTTTCTAACAAAGTTCTGTTTGGAATGGTTCTTAAATCAGAAATACTATCAGCCAATTCAATTGCAGTATTTCTTGCAATCAGTGAAGTTATAGTATTATTTATGTTTTTTATAAGTGATTCGATGCTGACAACATGCTCTACCAACTCTTTATGAGAGTCTAGCGAAAACTTTTCAATAGCTATTATAGATAATGCAAAAATCAAAATTGCAGCAGTACTCGAAAAGAATATAAATTGCAGCAGCTGTTTGATATTAGCTTGATTAAATTTTTGGTCTAGTTGGTTTACAAGGTTTTCTTTCATAGCCAATTATTATTCAAGTATTGTTTGAACAAAGGATGGATTTAGTTTTTCGCCTAGTCTTTTCCAATTAACTGGAACAAATTCATTGTTTTCTATCATAACCGGCCAAACTTTATGGACTGCTTGATGATTTTCATTTGAATATGAAATATTAAGATTTAAGCCTATATTGAGGCCAGATAATTGGTTTAGTGAATCTACCAATGTTTCGCGATTTATAATTCCTCCTTTTATTGATTGCAAAGCAGCAACAAAAATTCGCGCAACAATATAACTTTCAAATGAAACAAAGCTGGGTTCTATTTCCTTACTGAAATTATTTAAATCATTTCTGAATTCATTTGCGATCGGTAAATTTGAATCAAAACCGGGCACAACTTGAGTGATAATGACATTTTCTGTTTGACTACCCAGTTCTTTTAATAGCGGTGTGCTACCAACAAAAGACAAATTTAAAAAAAGACAGTCAGGCAAATCCTCTTTAGCTAATTTAATAAACTTTGCCGAAGGAGCATAACTGCCTGCCATTATTATAGCCCGTGGTTTAATTGGTGCATCGATGATGGTTGCAAGTGCTCCTTCGACATTAAGAGAATTTCTTGTGTATCGTCCATGGGCGAGTGAATATATATCTACAAAACCATGTTCTTTAAGAGCCGAAATGGCGCCGTCATATCCAGCATCACCATAACTATCACGTTGTGTAAAGAAAGCAATTTCCTCAGGTTTAATTCCGGTTTTTAACAAACCATCAATCATGCTGGCGGCTTCTTCTGAATAGCTTGCACGATAATTAAAGACGTATCTATTAGGTGGTGTTTCACGCAATAAGGGTGCACCTGTGATTGCTCCAATAAATGGCACACCATTCTCTTTAGCTATAGGAACAGTTACGACGGCGGTTGGAGTGCCAACATTACCTATGACAGCGATAACTTTATGTTGGTCAATTAACTTACGCATATTAGGTGCAGCTAATCGTGGCTCATACTCGTCATCTTCAATAATTAATCGAATATGTTGACCATAAATACCACCTTCTGAATTTATTCTATTAAAGTAAGCGCTTATACCTGCAAGTGCGTTATTGCCAACAGCTTGTAATGGCCCGCTTAACGGTGTTGTCATGCCAACACGGATTTCTGCATGTACTGAATAGATGAAAAAAAATTGAAATATAATGAAAGCAGATATAATTAGAAATGCTTTATTCAGCCGAAATAAATTTAGGATAAAAGTTACGAAAATAATGCTTGGGGCATTGATGATCATATTAGGTTCCCGGATGTTTAACCATTACACTAAATTATTATTTTTATCTGTGTTACTTGGTTGCTCGCTTAAATATAAAACAAATAGCATATAAACGTAAGGTTTGTTTATAGTAATCAAAGCTTTTTATCCTTTCCGCAAGACCAGCAAAGTTCAAATTGTCCTTCGATTAATTCGCCGCATTGACACTGCCACGGAGCATTTTGCTGAGCAGGAGATAATGCTGTTTTTATTAAGTTTTCAGCTGAAACAAAATCGGCTTCATTATTGACCCAAACTTCTGGCCAACATTCATTGATAGGGAGTTCACCAATTCCTCCCGTTAAATTCATGTTTCGCAGGTGACAATCAATATCATTTGCTTCTAATAAGCTATGAATATGACCCGCCATTATAAAATTATCGCTGCTATAAACTTTTTTCACATTATTGAAGTATGAAGACGAGACAAAAAATAGAAATTAGTATGGCTACAATAGCCAAGAGTGACATTCGATTTAAATGAGTAATTGTATTTTTAAGTTGCGAGGCTAATGATTCATTCTGTTTTGCTAATTCTTCAATCAGTTTTATTTGTTCAACATTTGATTCGTCGTTAGCATCAAGACGTTGGTGGAGTCGATCAACTTCATTTTTAATGCCATCAATTGTATCTGGTATTTCTTCTTCAGGTTTATTGTCGCTTCCTCGGTCACGAATCAATTTAATTAATCGAGTTGCACCTTGAATAACCATAGGTGCGGTATTCAATATAGTATTAATCGTGCCAAGGCTCATAATTGGTTTCTTAGTCATTCATTTCGGAAAGTGTTTGCGATGCTGATTTAATTAAAAAGGTTGTGTCAACACCGACTGTTAATAAAGTAAAGCCTTTTTCTTTATAGGGTATTACTGCTTCTGCACTTACGCCAAAGAATCCCATGCTAACGTTTGCTGCTTTACAGTTATCTATTATTTTATTAATAGCATCTTGAACGAGAGGATGATCAATTTCTCCGGGCATACCTAAACTTGCAGAAAGATCATAAGGTCCAATTAATATTGCATCGAGACCTTTTACGTTAACGATGTCATTTATATGGTCGACTGCTTCGGCACTTTCGGCTTGTAAAATGATAGCAACTTCATCGTTTGCATTTTCAAGATAACGTTCAAATTCAAGTCCGTATTTATGCGCACGTCCAATACCAATTCCTCTATCGCCAACCGGTGCATATTTACAATGTCGAATAATCTCTTTAGCTTGAGCAGAATTATGAACTTGTGGAACGATGACGCCAGCAGCACCAATATCAAGTGCCTTTTTAAGCCAAACTGTTTCACCAACAGGAACACGTATGACACAAGGCGTTGGTGAAGCGGCTTGCAACATACCTTGTGCCTGTTGTGGATTAAAAGCACCATGTTCAGCATCAATAAATAGCCAGTCATAACCGACATGGGAAAGTAATTCACAAATTTCCGGGGAAGGTAAGCTGACCAGCGTGCCTATCAGAACATCTTTAGCACGTAAACGATCTGCGAAATTTT
>JBFIIJ010000206.1:0-4957 GCA_041601315.1 Gammaproteobacteria bacterium | reverse complement strand
TATTGATGTGCATGTCCGCGCAACCAACATAGTTTGATATTAAATTACGTTCGGGATGAAGCATCGCATTTTCTGCATTGATTGCGCCGCAAATAAGTGCGTAACCAATTGGGGAGTGCGAGAGTGATTGATGTTTTATATTACCGTGACTAGTAGTAAGCAATATTAATGAATCTCCGGCATGATAAGTTCTTAATTTGTTGCCCGATAGTTCAGCAATAGAAACTGTTGTGCCTGCACCGGTTTTTAAATCCATGATTATCTGATTGGCATTATCAATGCCGTCTAATATGGCTTCTCTAATACTGGACTTAGGATTTTTGAGAGTTTCAATTAGACATTCGACAACAGTTTGTGATGCCTGTTCACCGGCGGGCATGCCACCGAGTCCATCAGCGACAACTAAAACTGTTGTTTCTTCATCAACGGGAATAATACCTAAAGCATCTTCATTTGGCGTGTCTTTGGCAGGTGAACGATCAGAAAAGTAAGCAACTTCTCCATGTGCTAGCATAGTGCTGGATGCTTCTTCATCAATAGCATCAAAGCGAGTAATTGCCTTCATTTCATTTGTTTGGCTCATTAGTTATCCCATTGCATGTTTTCTATATATCGACAAAGTTTGCCGGCACTGTTGAACTTTTTTAAAGCAATTGAATGTTTTAAGCCGCAACAGATGTCTTTTATTTCTTGCGGATGTTTCGCATATTGTTTTTGCCCACCTAAAGCATCATAAAAAATACGAAGTAAATCCATCACATCACTTTTAATATTAGCACCCTTGGAGTCTTTCCACTGAAACATATCTATTAATTTTAAATTAAAATTAAGTCCGACATTTTGTACGATGATATTTCCTGCGTGTAAATCACCATGATATTCCCCGACAGTGTGAATACAGTCCATTCCTTTTGCTAATGCATAAAGTAAGTGCAATGCTTGAAAAGGGTGGAGTCGTTTGCCCGGTTGTCGTTTTAAATATTCAGTTAACAATTCACCCTCAACATATTCTGATACCAGAAATGAGATAGAAGTTTTTCTAAAGATAATGGTTTCTTGAGTTGAATACTGAATAACAATGGGGCATCTTCGTAATGTATGTAATTTCCGCGCATAAAACTTTAATGATTTGTCTTTAACATTACGTTGCGGAAAAAAGAATTTTGCCGTGTGCTCAATACCCGTGCTTAATTCACGAATTAAATAAACTTCGGCTTCCCAGCCAGCACCAAGCAATCGTTCAATGACATATTTTTTGGCAATAATACGCCCGGGTTGAAAATTAAACGCATTAATATCAGTTGATGCCATAAACGTAATTAACTTTTAAATATAAATATCATTTAGTCCGCTCATGTCTTTAAGCGTTTGTACTTCATTCTTTTCGGTTGTGAATCATTGCCTTTACGTTTAATGAAGTCTTCATGATATTCACTAAAGTCGCCTTCTGTAAATACCGTTTCGCCATCATCTTCAAAGGCAAGTATATGTGTTGCTATACGATCTAGAAACCAGCGATCATGAGATATCACTAATATACAACCCGGGAAAGCGAGAATCGCTTCTTCCAATGCACGCAATGTTTCAATATCAAGATCATTTGAAGGTTCATCAAGCAGCAAAACATTCGCGCCTTGTTTTAAAGTATGTGCAAGATGCAAACGTCCGCGTTCACCACCGGATAAATTACCGACATTCTTTTGTTGATCCGTTCCTTTAAAATTAAAACGACCAACATAGGCACGCGAGTTAATTTCATAACTGCCAATAGTGATGTTATCAAGTCCATCAGAGATGGCTTCCCATACCGTTTTTTTGTCATCTAATGATTCACGACTTTGTTCAACAAAAGCAACTTTTACTGTTTCGCCAATCTTAACTTCGCCACTATCCGGCTTTTCCATTCCCGCTATCATTCGGAAGAGGGTAGATTTACCTGCACCATTACCACCAATAATACCGACCACGGCACCTTTCGGAATAATAAAACTTAAGTCTTCATAAAGAATATGATCGCCGAATGCTTTGCCTACATTTTTTAATTCAATAACAGAGTCACCCAAGCGTGGACCAGGTGGTATATAAATTTCATTTGTTTCACTGCGTTTTTGAAAATCCTGCGAAGTCATTTCTTCAAAACGAGCAAGCCGTGACTTACTTTTAGCATGACGACCTTTCGGTGCAGTGCGAACCCATTCGAGTTCCTGCTTAATTGCTTTTTGTCTGGCTGATTCAGCTTTTTCTTCAGATTCGAGGCGAGCTTCCTTGTTTTCCAGCCATTGCGAATAATTGCCTTCAAAAGGAATACCTTCACCACGATCCAGTTCCAGAATCCAACCGGCAACATTATCGAGAAAGTAACGATCATGAGTAACAGCGACGACAGTGCCATTAAAATCAGCCAGAAAACGTTCCAGCCAATAGACAGATTCCGCATCAAGATGGTTTGTTGGCTCGTCTAATAACAACATATCAGGACGTGATAGTAATAATCGACATAGCGCGACACGACGTTTCTCGCCACCAGAAAGCGTGTCTATGGCCGCATCCCAGGGTGGTAAACGCAAAGCATCTGCCGCAATTTCCAGTGTATTTTCAAGATTCTCAGCATCCCATGCTGCAACAACGCCTTCGTATTGTTCCTGTTTCTTTGCCAAAGCATCGAAATCAGCATCAGGATCAGCATAAGCCGCATAAACTTCCGTTAAGCCAGCTAAAGCATCCAGCGGTTCGCGTAATCCGTCTTCAACGTTGCCGCGTACATCTTTACTTGAATCCAGCTGTGGTTCCTGCGGCAGATATCCCACTTTAATATCCGGCATAGGGTAGGCTTCACCGATAATATCGGTATCAAGCCCGGCCATAATTTTGAGTAAGGTTGATTTACCAGCACCGTTTAAACCCAAAACACCAATTTTGGCACCGGGGAAAAAAGAAAGATAAATGTCTTTTAAGATTTGGCGTTTTGGCGGAACAATCTTGCCAACACCATTCATGGTATATACGTATTGAGCCATAGAACTATAAACTTATCTGAATAAATAGAGATTAAAAATGATGTGAAAGATTATATCAGCAATCCCTGCTAACTCATCAAAATAGCTAACTTTTAACTGATTTTGTTTTCGATGTATTCATCCATACGGCTCAATAAGCGCCACCATTCAGAACCATCATCACGATAAATACGAATTGCGCCTGCGCGAACCAGTATTTTTCTTAATTCATCATCAGGAAAACCACCAAGGTTTTTTTGTAAGGTTTCAAAAGATCGGTCAGTGTAGGATTTATGATTAAGAAAATGGCGTGCTGTTTCTTCCGCCATAAAGTCCGTTTTAAATTGTTCTCTTAATGCAGCCAGTTGATACGAATGCGATTGCTTATTAAGAAAATAAGTAATACCGCCGCCGACAAGAGTACCTAATAAAGATGCGAGTGTTGGATCCATTTTTTCTCTCTAATATTTATAACGTTTTTCTAACCCGGCGCCGCCACAAAATTTACCGCGTAGCGCCGCGACGCTTTCCGGCGTCGGGTTGAGATGTTTGTTATATTTTTTAATGTGTAAGTACATAATAAATACTCGGTGATGCAATCATAAGTATTACGATAATAAAAATTCCCATAGAAACAAAAAGTCTTTTAAAGTAGTTTTGCCAGCATTTATTAGCTTTTACTAAATTTGAAACATACTCTCCGTTAACGGTATCTATCCACTTTGACTTTGGCAATACAAGTACTTTTACGCGAGTAATGTAATTGTGTTCGTTTTTAGTTTCTTTTGTGAAGCACTTAGACACATATAATGATGCTCTAATATTTTCATATATTGAAAATATTACAAATATCGTAAGGGCTGCAATAAATAAGTAAACATCCATTTCTAATAAATATAACGTTTTAACTCAGCGGCGCGCGGGCTTTTTCGCGCGTCGCTTTGGAGTGCCTTGTTATATTTCTTTAATATCAATGCCATAATCACTTTCAGACCTTACAATTTCACAAAGCTCCACTTTATGTTTATATGAATTTATTATTTCTTTAATTAATTTTTTATCTTCATCTGATGTATTTAAACCAAAAGTAATTTGCTTTATATATTCTTTATTAATATTTAATAGTCCAGGTGTATGCGTAATAATTCTGGCTTCTTCTTCATACGACCAGCCTGGGCTTTTTGAAGAAATCAGGACTTTGGCTATATCTATAACATACTCTTTGAATTCTTTTTCGGATTTGCTTGCCAAATCAATAAAATAATTAGTTAATGTATCCTCTTCGTATGTGATATTAGTTATTCCAATGAATTTATCACCATCATCCAAATATTTTTCTGGAAATCCATACAAAATCGTTATTCCTTTGTGGTCATTCGCGTAATGTGACCACATTACTACATTTAATGTATTTAATGAGAATGAACATATTCCTATTTTTTCAATATCTCTATGTATGCTTTCATATAACAAATTTTGTTGAGATAGCGCTAATAATCTTTGAGACTCATTTTCTTTTAATTTATCCGAAGCATTAATCATCGATTTTTTAATATCGACTCTACAATCGAATGGATCATTAAGTTTACTAGGTGATGCGAAATATAAATTTCCTTTTATTAGCGAATCCAATGTGAATTTATTGATTTCGCGATATTTAAAGAACTGATAATCACTCATAAAGAAATATAACGTTTGAACTCTCGGGCGCGCGGGCTTTTTCGCGCGTCCGAGTGGAGTGATTTGTTATGTTTTTTATGCATTATTTAAAATAGAAAATAGCCGCATAAAAACTAACTAAAAATATTATTGGAATAATTTTTGTTGCCCACTTCGAGTTTTCCCAATAAACCGACAAAATACCTTCTGTGATTATTTGTATTGGTATATATATAATTGCTATTAATGCAAAAGAAACCCAGCTTTGATTGTATGTTCCATTTATTTCAATTGCCGCTAGT
>JBFIIJ010000205.1:0-5009 GCA_041601315.1 Gammaproteobacteria bacterium | reverse complement strand
ATTACACCATTGGCGGCAACTGCAACAGATTTAACCGCATTACCGGTAACACTTGCTGAGTTAGCAATACCTGCTTCAGAGTTAGAACCCGGCCAAGAACCTTGTGAACCATAATATTCAGAAACACCGGTTTTGGCAGCGGAAGCTAATGAAAGACCTTCAGAAACGTGTGCACGCTTCGTATAGTCTTGATATGAAGGGATAGCCACTGCAGCAAGAATACCGATAATTGCCACAACGATCATCAATTCGATAAGGGTAAAACCCTGTTGTATTTTTTTCATGTGTAAACTCCTTTGAGTTATTATTTATTAAAGAACAATCTTTGCAAAGATTACTTAATCCCTAAGTTTGGTCTGTTTAAAAACATATAAAGATTGCCAAACTGTAAACTCTGGATGCAGCAAGTATGCCAGACACTTAATTCAAACAGAAAAAGCACTTAATCCATTGATTTTTAAAATAATATAGTAACTCGTCAAATGAGTACTGCCAAGCTAAATAATTCATAACTAACCTTAATTGTTCAAATGTGACATTTTTTGTCAGTTAGAATGCTTTAAGCTTCATATAACCATGCCATACTAGTTTTAGTAGCTGCCAGCCATTTCTAAACCTCTGTATCTGTGTATTCCCGTATTGCCTTTCTTTATAATAGATTGGAATTTCAATCATTTTTAAATTTAATTTCGAACAGCAAAAAAGCAAATCGAAGTCTCCAAACGGATCATAAGCATCAAAATAAGCTTTTTCTCTCTTCAATCGATAATAATCTGACTTAAACAATACTTTTGTACCACATAGTGTATCTGTAAATCTTTGGTTCAAAAGCCATGTAAATATCAGGGAAAAACTCCAGTTTGCAACCAGGTTTAGAAATCTCATAGCATCATCTTCCATAGGATAAATAAGTCTGGTGCCATTAATGTATTCGCCTTTGCCAGAGACAATAGCATTCCAGAACTTCACTAACTGCCCGGGCGGGACCGTAAGATCTCCATCTAATATCATCAGCACATCACCCTGCGCATGATCAAAGCCCATAAAGGTGGCATCTGCTTTGCCTTTACCAGTCTGTTGTAATAACTTGATGTTATGTTGAGTATATTCGCCTATTACTCGTTCTATTTCCTCGTATGTGCCATCTTCACTATGTCCTTCAACAAAGATAATTTCAATATCATCACAAAACTGAGGAATGCCCTGCACAGCTGATTCAATATTCCCTTTTTCATTCCGGCAAGGAATTATTATAGAACAGCTTTTATTATCTATAGCGGCATGTTTGAGCGATCGTGCTACAACATAATTTCTCAAATTAAAGCGACGAATTACAGGTAATGTCGAAATATACTTATTTATAAAATTTCCGATACCGAACAAACTCAGTGGAATCAATTGTCGCCAATCACACCCTACTACATCAAAGTCAGCCAATTTCAAAAAATTAATAATATCTTTTGTAGCGAGATAATTTTGCTCAGCCTGAGGCATCTTTAAACCCAGTTTTTCTGATAATTGTAAAACTGGCTCCCAAAAATAAGAGTAATAACTAATAATAATTCTTGTTTCTCTCGTACATAAATGATGGAGCTGAAACAAGGTTTCCTGACAGTCAACTAATGAACCAATCGTATCGGACATGATAATAAAATCGAATTTTTCATTAAGCGTGCCCAAAGCTTCAACATCTGCAACAATAAACTCGCATTCAGGATGGTTTTTTCTGGCAATTTCAATCGATTTCTCACTGAAATCAATACCTACACCACGACTAGGCTCAAGCGATCCAAGCAAGTCTCCGATACCGCATCCCAAATCAAGCACTTTTGAATTTTTTGGTATTAAAAATGACAAGTAGCGTTGGTCATGATAGTGAAAGTATTTATTTTTACGCTTCCACTCTAGGCGATCTATTGCATATTCATCAGCTAGATTTTTAATTTTTTCCTTTCGGTCAACTTTAGTCATGACAGTTATGAATTTATCCAGATACTGTTCATCGTGCAAACTTATAATCATTAAATTCTGATATTACCAGCAACACTTGAATAGAAAATCTATTTGAGTCCGAAAAAATAATTATCATATTATTTTTTTTCCAACACTATTAGCATTCTAGTGGCAAAGAAAGCAGGGAACCATGTACACAATTTATCTATTTTTCGCATAAATGATAAAAACTTCGATGGGTATAATTGTGTGCCTGTATAACCACCACTGGCAACATAGGAAATTGCTGGAATCTTGATAATTTTTAATACGTTCCAGTCCGTGCTAATTCTGACAGAATTTTCCCAGCAAAATATGCGGGTTGCATTGCCTTGTGCAGCATAATATGACTGAACAAGCATCGGAGCGTTATTTGAATTAGACCACTCTATTTTCTCGAATACTTTTAATGGTTCGGGGTGAAAAAGTCCATAGACAAAAATTCCTAACAAACTTAAATGTGGCTCAAATAATAACAACCTGCCAGAATCTGAAAGCACACGGTGAAACTCCTTCAACGCATCTCCCGGGTATTGTAAGTGATGGAAAACATCAAATAATATAAGGTTGGAAACTGAACTATCCATGTAAGACAGCTCATATGCATTTTCTGAATGATTGACATAATTACTATCATACCTATCAGTGCATATACAATTTTGAATGACTTCTTTTATTTTGCCTATGCCAGAACCCAGCTCAACTATCTTTCCGTTACTATCTATAAATAAATTATTCTTAATTAATTCGTAAAACTCTTTATAAATTTCGCGTAATAATAATTTTTCATTCCAGATTTTATTATGCTTCTCTAATTCTAATAATACTTCATCAGCTTCATTCATAACTTAATCTAAAAAATATTATCGTTATTAAATATTGAGCGATCAATTTAAACCTAACTTTTCAAGACGGTAACGTAAGGCACGAAAACTTATGCCCAGCAACTTTGCTGCGGCTGTTTTATTCCAACGCGTTTTTTCCAATGCCTCCATAATTTTCTGTTTTTCAATATCATCTAATATGGAATCCAGCGCATCATTATTTGATATTGGAATTTTTGATGTCTCTGTAAGCTGAATGTCCTCAGCCTGTATAATATTATCACTGCATAATGTGCTTGCGCGCTCAAGGATATTTTCCAATTCTCTTACGTTTCCCGGAAATTGATATGTATTGAGCAATGTTTGAGCTTCATTGCTCAATTGCGGTTTTTTATTGCCCGATTCCCTCTGCATTTTTTCAAGTATATGATCCACCAATAAAGGTATATCACTTATCCGTTCTCTAAGTGGCGGAATTTTTAATTCAATCACATTTATTCTATAGAGTAGATCCTGGCGAAACATATTTTGTTTAACACGCTCGGACAAATCATAATTGGTGGCACTTAATATCCTGACATCTACCCGTATTTCACTTTGTGAACCAACAGGTCGAATCACCTTTTCCTGTATCGCTCGTAATAATTTAACCTGCATATGCTGCGGTAACTCAGCAATTTCATCGAGAAACAATGTACCGCCATCCGCAGCTTGAAAAAGCCCTTCTTTGTCGGACAAGGCGCCAGTAAAACTACCTTTCTTATGTCCAAAAAATTCGCTTTCCATTAAATCGTCAGGGATAGCGCCACAATTTATCGGGATAAAGGTCTTGTCTGCACGAGGACCATAATCATGAATCATGTGCGCGGCCAATTCCTTGCCTGTTCCTGATTCACCACTGATATAGATCGGTGCCTGACTACGTGCTACTTTTTGAATTGTACTTCGCAAATTTTTCATTACAGCACTATCACCAATGATAGTTGGCTTTATAGAAATCGGTTTAGATTTGATTTTTAGGGCACTTTGCACGACTGTCCTTAATGTATTCAAATCAATTGGCTTTGTTAAAAAGTCAAAAGCACCATACTTCAATGCCTGAATAGCACTGTCCATACTGCCATGCGCAGTAATTACCACTACCGTTGTCTGTGGAGAGCTTGCTTGAGTTTCATTAACAAATTCAACCCCGTCTCCGTCGGGCAATTTCATATCCGTCAAACAAATATCAAAATTGTGTTCCATTAATAACGAACGAGCTGACGCTAAATCTTCAGCGCAATAACTTTTGATCTGCATACGCTGCAAAGTTATTTCCAATAACTCTCGTATATCAGGCTCATCATCTATTATTAATGCGAGGTGTGACATGTTTAGATCAAATCATTTTGTTTACTAAGATGCATAAAGCTTAACCTAAATGTTGTTCCTTCTATTGAAGTGGAATGTAAACTCAAGCTGGCCCGATTAGCCTCACACAATTCACGGGCAAGGTATAATCCTAAGCCGGAACCTTTCACTTCGGTAGTAAAAAAAGGCTCAAAAAGCTGGGTTTTAATTGTATCAGTAATACCATGGCCATAATCGATTATATCAATATAGGGACGTTCTGTTTCATCACTGATATCACAAACAATTTTAATCATTGGCTTACCTTGACTATAACGTATTGCGTTTTCGCAAAGATTCCAAATCACCTGATTAAGTTGGGACGGATCCATCTTTACAAATATATCATTTTTATTAATTTGAAAATAAATGCTGTCTTCAGATAAGTTGAACCTTACCCTGAATTCGGCAATAAAATTTTTTATCCACGGCACGATTTCAAATCTCTCAGGCGTGGTTTTCTCCCTACGACTAACGCTTAACACGTTCTCAATAATTTTATTCACCCGGAGAGAGTGATCATTAATAATTTCCGTCAATCTTTTATCTTCATCACATATGGTTTTAGATTCATGCAATAATTGGCCTGCATGATTGATTGCACCTAATGGATTTCTGACTTCATGTGCAATGCTGGCGGTTAATCTACCTAGAGAAGCGAGTTTTAATTGCTGGGCATGCTGTCTTAATCGAGCGATATCTTCCAGGAAAATCAATATTTGATAGTTAGAAACCAGATTCAACTTGATAAAAGATAACTGTAGCTCAACCTCATCATCATGAGTTTTTATTATGACATTCTGT
>JBFIIJ010000204.1:0-5009 GCA_041601315.1 Gammaproteobacteria bacterium | reverse complement strand
GCTTTAAACAGAACTTCCAGGTTGACCAGGTTATCAATTAACACCGGGTACTGACAACCTTCAAAGTTATCCAGCGACTTTATGCATCCAATTTTTTCATCAAACCTTGACAACAGCGATGTGGCAGAAAGCAATAAATTTTCCTGAAGCGCTTTTTTAAAATTATTTTTGTTGTAACTAAATGCCCCGGAAGCAGTAATTTCATCTCGTTCCTGTATTGCCCAGTTAACTGAAGAGTTACCAATATCCAATAAAAGTTTCATTACGAAGATACTCTCAGACTAATTTCACCTGAGGTAAAACTTCTTATCTTTCCAGCAACTATCATTAACAATGAACCTTGATCATCGACACCCTTTAATATGCCTTCGATTTCCTCGTTTGGTAAGTGTAATCTGGCATGCTTTTCAGCATAACAATCCAGTGTTCGCCATTCATCAAGTAAATTTGAACTATTATCTGCTTTCATATTTTCAAGCACTTCAAAAATATTTGATAGTAATGTTGCCATTATATTGTTTCTCGATAAACGTTGTTTTGCATGAGTACAAATATCCGTTACCGGTTGTTCTATATCGGTTTTAACATCATCTGCAAGGTCATAATTCAGCCCTATACCTATGACCACATCTACTGGACCACTCGCTTCACCTCGAACCTCGATTAATATACCGCCTATTTTTTTATTCATTACAACAATATCATTCGGCCACTTTAACCCAACATCGCTAATTTTCTCTGAATGTAAAGCACGTGCCACAGCAACGCCCATGTATAGAGATAATAAACTCAATTCTTTTGGAACAACATCAAATCGCCAACCTATGGAAACAATTAGTCCACTGCCTAAGGGCGAGAACCACTTATTACCTCTTCTTCCACGACCATGTGATTGATATTCTGCCAATACAACATTGCCATGAATTGATTCTGTTGCTAATCGATTAAATAAATATGAATTTGTTGATTCGGTCTTAAATAATACTTCGATATTTCGACAGGATATTTTTGTTTTAGACGACAATAATTTTTTAATCTTTTTTTCAGATAATAGTTCTATTGAGTGAGTCAGGCGATAACCTTTGCCATGTACTGCTTCAATCTGGATACCTAATAATTCAAGTTGTTTAATAGATTTCCAAATTGCGGCTCTGGAAACATTAAGTTGAATTGCAAGTGCTTCTCCTGAATGGAGTTTTCCATCTGAAATTATATATAACAGAGAAGCATATCCCTTTTTCATAGACAAGGATGATTTAATTCGACAATGATTAAGAACTTATTATGAAACTGTTGAAAATTGATTCTAAAATAGTGCTATTCGGAAAAAGATTATATATCGTCTTTGCGTAGAGTAGCATCATCATCCATATCTGGATCCGCATCATCATCCAGCATAATTGTTTCATCTTCAGAATCGATGTCGTCGTCATCCAGATTAAATTCTGGTTCGGCCGTACTTTCACCAACATTAGGTAACTCACGAATAATAGTATCTTCGTCATCAGGGTCAGGTTCGTATAAATCAGATAGTTCATCAGCCGAGGATGTACCCGTTATATCGAAATCCATGTCCGCATCAGAAGCCAAATCCGGACCATCCATATTTGCACCATCACTATCGCGAATCTCCGTTGCATCTTCTGAATTATCTATGGATCCATCATGATCTCGCATCTGTGTTGCTTCTTCTGAATCATCCATAACTTCAGGTTGCGCGGCAAAAACGGTATTAGATATGACTGTCATTCCGCTATCTTCCATTTCCGGCATAATAAATTCAAAATCACACTTATGCAGACGAATGCGGTCTCCGTGTTTTAAACGAACTTCACTACTCACTGGTATGCCATTTACAAAGGTTCCGTTAATGCTACCTTGATCAACAATCCAGAATGAAAAATCTTTAAACTCGATTAATGCGTGACGTCGACCAATAGTTGATTCATTAACAACGATATAATCAAGATGATCAGTATCCTTTCCTGCAACACGTCCAAACATGGTTGGCTTGGTTCCCAACTTATGTGTTTGCTTATCAGTCTTCCCATGGAGATCATTGATATACGCTTCCTGTACAAACTCCTCTACTCCACCTTTAAGTTCACGACTGCGTCGTAAAAGTAAAATCAATATAGCCAATAACGTAATCGTTAAAACAATTGCCGCGGCAATCATAATCATTGAACGGATACGTTCTTCTTCACCCATTGCTTGCGCAGGAACTTCGATAATAACCGGAGGTGGTGGTGGCGTTTGTTCGACAACAGGCGCTGGAACCTCTACTGGAATAGCTGGAGTAACTTCGGCTACGGGCTCAGGTTCAGGTGGCTTATTTATAATTTTATTAATTTGTTCAAAAACATTTTGCAAATCATCAACGGTTAATGCGCGATAATATTCGCCGTCTGTTTTTTGAGAGATAGACTGAATTAGCTGAAAGTCTGCAGCTTCTGTAAATGCGATGCCAAATATTTTTATTTCATTATCAGCAGCATCTGGCGCCAAATCTTCTCGTAACCATTTTGATTTTTCTAGATCCCGAGCAGGCTCGCCGGTGTCGACAATACCATCTGTCATGAAAATGATAGATTTTTGTGCATCATCGCGTCCGTTATTTTTTAATTCGTAAATTGCACGCTCAATACCTGCCGGACTGTCAGTAAATAAGCCTTTGTAATTTACATTTTCGATACTATTAAGTAGAACGTCACGATTCTTCAGTGAAGCATCTGTTAAAGGAACCGGAAGTCGCACATCTTGGTCAAAAATAACAATACCAACTCGCGTATTTTCATCTTGCTGACTAATGAACTCTTTAACAGCTTTATTGACCAGAAAATTCGGATCATTTTTTTTCATACTGCCCGAATTATCCAGAACTAATACCACATCCTTAATCAGTGTTTCCTGCGCGTTGATTTCAGTCTGAATTATTTCATCAGAGACTTCTTCAATAATATTGACCGTTTCGGGCGTGATACCTTCCGCTGTTTCTTTAAGCGTGGCATTAGCCGACTCGAAAACTGAATCCTCACTTAAAACATCACTTTCAAGCGCTTCCTCTTCCGGCAAAATATCTTCTGCCATTTCAGTGACTGCAATCTCAAGTGTTTCAATCTCGGTATTGACAACGTCATCAGTGACTTCTACTTCCGCATAGATATTGGCACATATCAAAATGAGTGAAGTTTTCAGGATTAATCTAAGCATTTTATCCATGTAATAAATGAAATATTTGATTGTTGAATTAGCCCATTATATGTCTATTCGTAACATACTGAAATGCTTTGACTATATCATTCACAATTAAGGCAAGAGCCCAGTTTCTATAGGTCTGTCAGGATGACTGCTCCATTCACTCCAGGAACCGGCATAAAGCTTTGGTTGTTTAAGACCCGCATGCACCGCTGCAAGTACATTATGACAGGCTGTAACACCTGAACCGCAGTAAAATACAGTCTCCTCTGCCGGTGTTCCTTCGAGTAATTGATTAAATTCCTGCTTCAGTACCTCTTTTTCCTTAAAATGACCATTCTCAGAGATATTGTCTTTCCAGAAACGGTTTAAGGCGCCAGGTATGTGACCCGCCGCTTTATCAATCGGTTCAGATTCTCCACTGTAACGAATGGGTTCTCTTGAATCTACCAGTAAACGAGCTTCTTCAACTTGTTCGATATCGATAATATCCTGCTCTAATGCTGCTTTTTTATAGACACTTCTTGAACGACGCTCATCATTTGAATTAATTGGGCCACCCGCATCAAGCCATGCTTGCCAACCACCATCTAGAACAGCAACATTATCGTGCTGTAGATGTTTTAGCATCCACCATAAACGCGCAGCAAAAGCACCAAACACATTATCATAAATAACGACTTGAGATTCTGGCTGGATACCGAGTTCTGAAAACAGGTTATTTATCGACTCTACCGTTGGTAATGGATGACGACCTTGGTTTGTAGCGGGAGGACGACTCAAGTCATCATGTAAATCGACATAGATCGCTCCGGAAATATGACCTTGTATGTAAGCTTGTTTGCCCGCAGACTTATCCGCCAGATCATATCGAGTATCGAAAATTAGCCAATCAGGATTCTCATAAGCATCAAGTAATGAATCACAGTCAATTAAAGTAGTAAACATTATTTATTTCCGTGGTTAATGTCAGGAATTATCTATCAGTTCTATAACAGTTCGTACAAAATCAATATTATATTTATAGTGATAATGACATGACTATACAACTTCAATACTATTTTAAAGCGATATTAATACTATTAATTGTATTTTCACTTCCAGGTTGCGCTTCTTTTAATTACTACAGCCAGTCAATTCAGGGGCAATATGAAGTCATAAGAAAACGTCAGCCCATTACCAATGTTCTAAATGAAAAAAATATTTCTGACACGCTTCGGAACAAACTCAACACTGTACTTCTACTAAGACAGTTTTCTACTGAGCAACTTGGCCTTCCAAAAAATAATAGCTATTTATCTTATGCTGATCTGGAACGCGATTATGTCATCTGGAATATTTTTGCCAATGAGGAATTTTCTCTTGATCCTGTAAGTTGGTGTTATCTGGTTGTTGGCTGTTTGAGTTATCGGGGTTATTTTTCTCAAGCAAAGGCAGAACAACATGCATCAGTGCTGGAAAAACAAGGGTACGATATTTATCTTGGTGGTGTATCGGCATATTCAACACTTGGCTGGTTCGATGATCCTGTTCTCAATACTATGCTTACCTGGAACGACGTACGATTAGCCTCAGTTATATTTCACGAGCTTGCTCATCAACAGCTATACATCAAGGACGACACTGAGTTTAATGAATCTTATGCTGATGCAGTTGCTTATATTGGCGTAACAAAATGGCTTGAACAGCAACATGATAAAAGCCTGCTGATAGAATATCAGCAATCCCAATTTCAGGAAGCTGAATTCGTAGAAATGATCATGCGTTATAAATCAATATTAAATAATATTTATAATTCATCTGAAAATGAT
>JBFIIJ010000203.1:0-5015 GCA_041601315.1 Gammaproteobacteria bacterium | reverse complement strand
GGGATAAGAAGGCAACAAAAGCCGCGCTTGCCAAACCTGCTGACAAATTATCCGCTGAAATCACGAAGTAGAGCAAGGTGATGTCATAGCCTTTGATAGCCAATAGCATAAATAAGAGATTGGTAACTACCGTTAATAATGCACCGACAAAAAGTATTTTTATAACACCAAAACGGACGGATAAAATCCCACCCAGAAATCCACCGAGTAGTGTCATAAATAAACCAAACGTTTTTACAATCGACGCGATTTCTATTTTGCTGTAACCCATATCCTGGAAAAATATATTGGCAATCACACCTAGAACAATATCCGATATTCTATATAGACCAATCAATGCTAATAATAATAATGCTAGTTTAATTCCGTAACGTTGAAAAAAATCAAGCACAGGCGCGACATAACTTTCATTAATAACTTGTTGTTCAATAAATTTAACTTTTATCGAAAGTAACGTAATTGATAAAGCGATTATTATTCCAAGACCTAGCCTCAATAATTCGATGCAAAAATTAGAGATAGCATGGTTGTTTAATAAACCATCTAAATTATCTTTCCATATTTCAGATATATTGGAAGTTAATAAAAATGAAATAATAAAACCGGTAACAGCAATTAGAAAAATGATAAAAAATTTAATATAAGTTTTAGTTGGATACTTGATTTGTATTTTTCGATTACTTTCGGGTTCGTCAATAATAAGGGTGGTGAAAACACCAATTAACATAACAGCAGATGTGCAAGCGTATGTTATTTGCCATGCACTGTAATTATAAGAATCTAATTCTGAGCCAAGATAACCTGCCAAAAATAAGCTGCCCGCACCGGATAACAACATACCTATGCGATAACCAGCGATATAAGTAGATGACATTAATGCTTGTAATTCAGTCGGTGCAGATTCAATACGATATGCATCAATAACAATATCTTGAGTAGCTGAAGAAAAACCTAGCATTACCGCAGCCAAAGCCATGATTTTTAATTGTGCCATCCCCGAGGATGGGTCGGTCATTGCCATTAATAATATTGAGGTAATAATGGCAAGTTGAGAAAGCAGTATCCAGGCTCTTCTTCTACCAAGTTTGCGAGTTAAAAAAGGAAGAGGGAGGCAATCAACCAATGGTGCCCAGACAAATTTGAAAGAGTAACCAAGCGCCGCCCAACTAAAAAAAGTAACAGTTGAACGTTCTACTCCCGCTTCGCGTAACCAGAGACCCAATGAAGAAAAAATAAGTAACAGAGGTATTCCAGCAGAAAGACCAAAAAAAAGCATGGTTATAACGCGAGGATGTAAAAATGCTCGGAAACTCTCTTGCCAGCTTTTCATTCGTTATTTTTATTTCTTATAAATGAGGCCTCTAGTTTACTAGATATTATTGAAAAGTATTAATTTATCACGAATATTGCGGCTTAATCCCCGAGTCTATAACTCCTTTTCTTTTTATAATACCCATCTTTAAATCCTTGTTGGTAGCCATTTTTATATTGATTATTATTTATATTGTGAGCATATGGCTTGTATAAATTATGGTTAATATAATGTTTTGGTTGGTATCGATAATTCGGTGAATAATGTTTTTTATGACCGTAGGACAAATTATAATTATCACTGCGGTATGAATAAGGTGGAAAATCATATTTGTTGTAGTTATTTTTCTTATACTTGTTTTTCTTATAATGTTTGTTTGAATGATAATTAGAGTAATTATGTTTGTATTGATAGGCCGGTGCGCCTATGAAAAGTTTTATATCGGCAATGGCACTCACTGGGAACAGTAATAAGAGAGGCACTGAGAAAAGTATATTTTTAACTGTTGATGACATATGCTGGCTCCAATATGCTGTGCTTTTCAGATTAGAGGTGTGAAATTAGAAATGGTTGCAAAAATTAATTCGCCGAGAGTAGAAATTCATTACTGTACTCAATGTCGTTTCATACTTAGAGCAAACTGGATCGCGCAGGAGTTACTAATGACTTTTGCAGAGAAAATAGGCGAACTCGCGTTGATACCATCCTCAGGTGGCGTGTTTACTGTTTTATTGGATGGCGAAGAAATATTTTCGCGTAAAAAGCAGGGACGATTTCCGGAATCAAAAGAATTAAAACAATTGCTACGCGACAGGATTGAGCCGGAAATGGATTTAGGACACAGTGATAATTAAGTATTCTTTTTCGAAAAATCACATGCCACCTTTATTACGGTATAGCAGCTATATTTAAGCATTTTTTGGCCAAACGCATTCTTAAATTTGCTTCTAAAATGCGTGAATAATATCCATTGCAGAGTGGCGGAATGATACGCTATGCTGACTATCGCAGTTTAAGCCGTCCGGTTTAACTCTTTAAATCTCCACAGGAAAGAGGTGGGTTTCGAAAATGAAAGATTTCTCCGAACTAAAAAGTTATTTGTTCAACAGCCTTATTCAATTTATCCAGAGTGTTAATGATTATTTACCCAATTTGATTGGTGCAATCATCTTGTTGTTTATTGGTCTGGTTGTCGCATGGTTGGCTAAATGGATAATCAAAAGACTAGGGGATGTGATAGATCATATCATCCTTAAAATGGGTATAGGCTCAATACAAGTCAGGCTTAAGTGGCCGATTACCGATATTCTTGGTTGGTTATTTTACTGGGTTATTATTCTACTTTTTGTTCGAGCTTCCCTGGATAGTCTTAACCTTCCGTCACTGGTTGATGTAATGGGCAGACTTTTTACATTTTTGCCAAATATTTTTGCAGCTACCTTGATCATTGTAGCGGGAACATTATTTGCTAATGGCGTACGCGACAGAATTAATATTAGTGGTAGTGATGTTGGGTTACAGCAACCTGATGTTTTAGCGGCTGCCCTACGTATTCTAATTATTCTATTATCCGTGATTGTGGGGCTGGCACAAGTTGGACTTGATGTTAGTTTGTTGGAGCAGATACTTGCCATTTTGGTTGCTGCTTTAGCAGGTTCAATTGCACTTGCTTTTGGTCTCGGTGCTGGTTCAACAGTGTCAAATATTATTGCTTCTAGATCTATTCGAAAAAATTACCAGATTGGACAACTAATACGTATTCAGGAATTAGAAGGGCGAGTATTGGAAATTTTACCAGGAGGTGTGATGTTAGATACCAAATCAGGTAGAACATTTATCCCTGCAAAAATTTTCAATGATGAAGCTTCAATATTACTGGATAACGAGAATATCGATGAGCATTAATAAAATGGGGCTGTACCTATTAACTGAATACCCAAGGGATGCAGTCAGGGCATTGGAGCAATTTGAACCTGAACAACTTGCGGAATATCTTGATGTGGTTCCGATCAATACAGTAGCAGAAGTTATTAAACTGATGGTTCCATCAATTGCTGTTGATGTATTGAAATGCATGAGAATAGAGAAGTCATCAAAGATTGTTATGCAACTTGGTGTCGAACGCGGTTCATTACTATTACAGAGAATGTCTCGCGGCATAAGGTTAGATTTTGTAAGTCGCATGTCTCCTGTATTTGCCAACATGATGAAATTAGTACTTCGTTATCCTGCCGGCACCGTGGGTCAGGCAATGAATCCTAATGTATTAACGGTACAAGAAGATCTTACTGTTGAAGAAGTCTTACATGTAATAAGGAATTCAGCAGAAATTTTGCAGGATGAGATTTATATTGTTGATAACAAACAACTTCTGGTTGGTCAGGTTGCTGCAAAGCAATTGTTAATAACGGCTCCTGATAAAAAAATGAAAAAAATAATGAGCATGCCTCCTCATCGTCTGGCTGCTCGTGCCAATGTGAAAAGTGTCAAAAATATTTCCGATTGGCAAATGCGAGATAACTTTCCGGTTACTGATCATCATGGCGTGTTTATCGGCGTACTTGATCGAGCAGCAATAAAAGAATCGATGCATATTAAAAGCAAATCCTCAGAAGAGTCTGAAATAACAGGAACAGCGCTTGCTGTTGCTGAATTATTCTGGGACGCCTGTGCCGACTTAATGGTGCCTAATCAGGTATTATCAAACAAAGGTAAAAGAAATGAGTGAAGACATTCATGCAATAGATAATCAATTATATCAGGTTCTATTTAACAAATATCCGGTTGAAGCTGTACGTCAACTGGAACAGTTGGATACAAACGATGTTGGAAAAATATTAGTTGAACTACCGATCTCAAAAACTATAAAAATATGGGAACGTTTTTCACCACAGTTAGCGGCAAGAATACTGGAAGAATTACCGGCTAGTTACGCCGGAGATTTAATGCAAAAAATTGAGCCTAATCGTGGTGCCAGTATATTACTTGCTGTAATGGATATTGAACGGCGTAATAAAATAATCGAAGCGACCGATCCAAAAGCAGCGGCAGACTTACGTCGGGCATTAACTTATGAACGTGATTCTGCTGGGGCACTAATGGAAAGTAGAGTGATGTACTTTCGTCCTGAGGCAACGGTTACTGAGGTCATCAATATACTAAAGTCACGACCAAGAGGAGCATATCGTAAGTTATATACTGTTGATAACGATAACCATCTGTTGGGAATGATCGATATAGAAGACCTTGCCTTATCAGACCATGATAATACGTTGTCACAGATTGAAAGTAAGCCGCCAGCTGTCGTCAGTGTAACTTCTCCAAAAGATGAATTGGTTTCAGCCTTTGAAAAATTTAAGGTTACTGACTTACCTGTTGTTGATTTTGAAAATCGATTTGTCGGAGTAGTGCGTTATCACACGTTGTTGGAAGCGGCGTTAGAAGAAAATAGTGCAGATCTACAAACGATGGTGGGTGTGAGTAGAGATGAACGGGCATTATCGCCGGCATCGTTTGCCTTTAAAAAACGTCAACCCTGGTTGCAGATCAATTTATTAACAGCGTTCATGGCAGCAGCAGTAGTTGGCATCTTTCAAAATACGATAGAAACATATTCGATGTTGGCGGTATTGTTACCGGTAGTCGCTGGACAATCGGGGAATACTGGTGCTCAAGCGTTGGCAGTCACTTTACGAGGCCTTGC
>JBFIIJ010000202.1:0-5017 GCA_041601315.1 Gammaproteobacteria bacterium | reverse complement strand
GTGGCACGTGACAATGAAATGATTAGTTTTGAAGAAACTTACCCTGGTTATGGTTTTTCATCGCATAAAGGTTATCCGACAAAGCAACATATTGAGTCTTTGGAAAAATTGGGGATAACAGAAATTCACCGTCGAAGTTTTGCTCCTGTTGCTAAATATATTACGTAATTAATGATATATGAGTTTTGTTCATTTACATCTTCATACTGAATTCTCTTTAATTGATGGGATGATAAAGGTAAATCAATTAGCTGCGAAAGCAGCGGAATTATCCATGCCGGCAATGGCTGTTACAGAACAATACCAGACTTTTTCTGCTGTAAAGTTTTATCGAGCAATGCAGAGCCAGGGGGTTAAACCAATCATTGGTGCTGAACTAAAAGTAGTCAATAACGATTTAAACGAAGTATCCAATATTGTTTTTCTGAGTCAGCACTTTGAAGGTTATCAAAATCTATCAAGGTTAATCACGAAAAGTTATATAGAAGGACAACGTCGAGGCATACCTTTTGTAAATTACGAATGGCTTAAAGAGAATAATGAAGGTCTTATTGCGATTGACTGTGCTGATAATGGTAGTTTTGCAAATTTAATTTTACATCAAGATGAATCAAAAATAGAAAAAAATTGTGACAACTGGCGTTCACTTTTCCCAAACCGTTATTATTTTGAACTCCAGAGAGTTGGTCTTAAAGGTCAGAATAATCACATCAGTCAGGCGATAGAATATGCCGAGAAATATAGTATTCCTGTTGTAGCGAGCAATAATGCACGTTTTGTAAATGAAGATGATTTTGACGCACATGAAGCGCGTGTCTGTATCAACCAGGGTTATACATTAAATGATGCCAGACGTCCTAAACAGTATTCTCCGCAACAATATATTCGTAGTTCTGAAGAAATGCAGGAGTTGTTCTCAGATATTCCTGAAGCAATAGAAAATACAATGAAAATTGCACAACGTTGCAATTTAGAATTTTGTCTTGGCGAAAACTTTTTGCCACATTTCCCTGTTAATGAAAATGAAACACAAGATCAACGTTTAATAAAGGATGCAAAATCGGGTTTGCAAAAAATTATTAATGATGATGAAAAAATTACTGAAGAAAATAGTGCGGAGTATTATTCCAGATTAGATATCGAAATTGACGTTATTACTAAAATGGGTTTTTCCGGATATTTTCTTATCGTTGCAGATTTCATTAAATGGGCAAAAGAAAATGGTATTCCAGTTGGGCCTGGACGTGGTTCAGGTGCGGGCTCACTTGTTGCCTATGCCTTGGACATTACAGAATTAGATCCGCTGGAATATGATCTTCTATTCGAACGTTTTTTAAATCCGGAACGTGTGTCTTTACCGGATTTTGATATTGATTTTTGTATGGATCGACGTGATGAAGTAATCGAATATGTGGCAATGAAATATGGCCGTGATCACGTTTCGCAGATTATTACTTACGGCACGATGGCAGCAAAAGCGGTTATCAGGGACGTTGGCAGAGTGTTAGGTTTTCCTTATGGTTTTGTTGATCAAATAGCAAAACTGATCCCTTTCGATTTGAATATGACTCTCGACAGAGCAATGGACGAAGAGAAGGAACTAAAACGACGGTATAACGCAGAAGAAGATGTAAAATCATTAATTGATTTAGCAAGGAAATTGGAAGGTCTGTCGCGAAATGCAGGACGACATGCAGGCGGACTTGTTATCGCGCCAAAACCATTATCGGATTATATGCCGTTGTATTGTGAAGAAGGCTCACAAGCGACAGTAACCCAATTTGATATGGGGGATGTTGAATCTATAGGTTTGGTTAAGTTTGATTTTCTTGGGTTGAGAACTTTAACTATTATTAATTGGGCTTTACGTGATATTAACCGGATCAAAAAACAAAATAATGAAGAAGAAATAAACATTCGGAAAATCCCTCTTGATGATGCTCCTACTTATGCATTGATACAACGGATGGATACAACGGCTGTATTCCAGTTGGAATCGGATGGGATGAAAAAACTGGTTAGTCGTCTAAAGCCTGATGTATTTGATGACCTTATTGCACTTGTTGCATTGTTTAGGCCGGGTCCTTTGCAATCGGGGATGGTTGATGATTTTGTTGATAGAAAACATGGAAGAGCCCGTGTGCAGTACATGCATGATGATTTGGAGTTTGCTCTTAAACCAACTTACGGTGTAATTCTTTATCAAGAGCAAGTGATGCAGATTGCTCAAGTATTATCAGGTTATTCCTTGGGAGCAGCTGATTTATTACGTCGGGCAATGGGTAAGAAAAAACCGGAAGAAATGGCCAAGCAAAGACAAATATTTACTGAGGGCGCTGTGAAAAGAGGCGTTGATGAAAGACAGGCGACAATGATTTTCGATTTAATGGAAAAATTCGCCGGTTATGGTTTTAATAAATCACATTCTGCTGCTTATGCGCTTGTTGCATATCAAACAGCCTGGTTAAAAGCACATTATCCTGCTGCATTTATGGCAGCAGTATTATCTTCTGATATGGATAACACAGACAAAGTTGTTATGTTGTTTGAAGAAACTCGCAGAATGAAAATAGAAGTCGTGCCTCCATCAGTTAACACTAGCTTTTATAGTTTTACTGTCATCAACGATAAAACGATTCAATATGGTTTAGGTGCAATAAAAGGAGTGGGTGCAGCAGCAATTGATAATCTTATAAATGAAAGAGAAGAAAAAGGCTCTTATGAAAATTTATTTGATTTATGTAAACGCATTGATCTAAGAAAAGCAAATAAACGAGTCTTGGATGCATTGATCAAGTCTGGGGCGATGGATTCGCTTGGTGCAGGTAGAAGTACGTTGAATGAAAACCTGGATAAGGCAACTTCTTTAGCAGAGCAACATAACAAGGATCTCGATAGTGGACAAAATGATATGTTCGGACTGGAAGCGCCAACTATCTCAAGTGACGTGATTGATTCGTCTTCAGTTTATGATGTTGTTAAAGATTGGGATGACAAACAACGCGTTATGTTCGAGAAAGATACTCTAGGCTTTTATTTATCGGGTCATCCCATTAATCGTTACAAGCAAGAGCTATCTAAAGTAACGCGTAAACTTTATGGTTTGAAAACGGGTGAGGTAAGTGTTGCTGGATATATTATGAGTATTCGTAAATCCGGGATGAGAGAAGAATATGACGTAAAGATTGATGATAATACTTCTCGTAAAGTGGTTGTTGTCAAAACAGATGATTATGAAAAATATCGTAATTATTTAATTAAAGATCATTTGATTATTGTTAAAGGTAGGGCTAGAAATGATGAATATTATGAAGGCGGTATTAAAATACTCGCTGATAGTATTTTTACAATAGATGATATTCGTAAACTGGATAATCCATTTAATCTTTCAAGTTCGCTAAAGTTAACCTTATATGAATCACAGATGAGTAATGGAATAATTAATAATATTAAAAATGTTTTACTAAAATACAATCATGATGTTTCTAACGTTGTCGTGAAATATGTTAAACCGGATGCTGTCGGTTTGGTGCCATTTGGGAAGGAGTGGAACGTCAGAATTAGTGACGATTTGATAGATGAATTATTGAATATACTTGATATAAATCAAGTGGAAATCGAGTATAATCCGAAAATTAAAAACAATAACGATTTGATTTAAATATGAATTTTCTAGATTTTGAACAACCAATAGCTGAACTCGAAGCGAAAATTGAAGAGTTGCGCTATGTCGGAAATGATAAAGAAATAAATATTAATGAAGAGATTACTCGCCTGAAAAAACGAAGTTCTGAACTTACCGAGTCCATTTTTTCATCTCTAAGTTCATGGCAAGTATCCCAGCTTTCCAGGCATCCACAACGACCCTACACACAGGATTATATTGACCGGATATTTACTGATTTTGAAGAATTACATGGGGAACGATCTTTTGCTGATGATGCTGCCATTATTGCGGGAATAGCACGGCTTGATGATATGCCAGTTGCCGTTATTGGGCATCAAAAGGGACGAGATACTAAAGAAAGAATAAAGCGTAATTATGGTATGCCTAAACCTGAGGGCTATCGAAAAGCATTGAGAATTATGAAGTTGGCTGAACGATTTGGTTTGCCGGTTTTAACATTTATTGATACGCCCGGAGCCTATCCTGGTATTGATGCTGAGGAACGTGGTCAAAGCGAAGCGATTGCCAGAAATTTACTGGAAATGTCTGAATTAAAAACACCGATTATTGCAACAGTGATCGGGGAGGGTGGCTCCGGTGGTGCATTAGCGATTGGTGTTGCAGATCGTTTATTAATGCTTCAATACAGTACCTTTTCAGTTATTTCTCCTGAAGGCTGCGCTTCTATTCTTTGGAAGAGCGCGGATAAAGCAAAAGAGGCTGCTGAAATAATGGGAATTACTGCTCCGAGATTAAGTGAACTTGGACTCATTGATCGTATAGTTAATGAACCACTTGGTGGAGCACATAGAAACTTTGATGAAGTTGCTAAAGAAATGAAGAAGGTATTAATTGAAGAATTGAATCAATTAAAACAATTTTCAAATAGTGAAATTGTTGTCAAAAGACAAGCAAAGCTAAGACAAATTGGTGAGTTCAAACATAATTAGATATTTACAGAACGTTAAGTGTTGCGTGAGCAGGAAGTATTAGAGCGGTGATGTTTATACAAACATATGAAGAAATCTGCACCAACAACAGTCCTATGTAACGACAGTTTTTTATCTGGATTAAATCAGTTTTCAAAATCAGAAAAATTCTGGATTGCCTATAGTGGTGGGATGGATTCCAGCGTCCTATTGCATCTGTTTTATTCAAATATTAATAAAATCAGCCAGAATATTGAAGTTCTGTATATTAATCATGGATTGCAAAAAGAAGCTGATGATTGGGCAGAATTTTGTAAAAAGCAGTGCCAACAATATTCATTTTCTTTTACATCACTTCAAATAACAGAAAAATGTCCAACAGGAGAAAGCATAGAAGCCTGGGCTAGAGAAAAACGCTATG
>JBFIIJ010000201.1:0-5040 GCA_041601315.1 Gammaproteobacteria bacterium | reverse complement strand
GATGCTCATTATCAGTCTTTACTTTCTGATACAAGTGATGAAGGAAGTCAAATGATAAAGTACGTTTCATATCGCACGGGGGAAGACTTCAATATTTATAAAGAACATAGAGAGAGAAAATCTTTGTTTACCCGCATTTTTTATGCTTTAAAGAATTTCAAAGTGATGATTAATAAAGTCGAACGCATTTATTGTTATATGATTGTTTCGATTTTACCTAAAGCATTTCGTGAACAAAATATAAGTTTTTCTGCGGTTGGTGAAAGACATGCATGGTTATATGATTTTTATAAACTTAACCAAATGTTAGAGCAGATCGGTTTTAAAGATATATGCAAATTACAGTGTAATGAATCAGACATAGAAGGATTCCCTCTGTATTCCCTTGATATAAATACCGACGATAAACCAAGGAAAGGCAAAGAGTCTATGTATGTTGAGGCGAAAAAACTTTAAATACATGAAGCCGTTAATTATATCCTATTCAGATTTGATCGGTGGGGCATCTCGTGCAGCATGGCGTTTGCATCATTCTTTTATCAAACAAGATATAGATAGCGCAATGCGTGTGGCATCAAAAATATCAGACGACAATAATGTATATTGTCCGGCAGGAAAAACTAATAAGGGTATAGCGATTGTTCGGTCTTTGCTTGATAGAATGGTGATGTCAATGCAGAAAAAAAATGATGCTACCTTACATTCACCTGCATTGTTTCCTTCTGCCATTGATAAGGAAATAAATGTTAGTAATGCAGATGTGGTCAACCTACATTGGGTGAATGGTGAGACATTATCGATTGAAGCTATAGGTCGAATCAAGAAACCAATGGTATGGACTCTTCATGATATGTGGCCATTTTGCGGTGCAGAGCACTATGTAGAAGATAATGAAAGTGCACGCTATAAAGTTGGTTATTATAAAAATAATTGTCCTAAAGAGAATAAAGGACTTGATTTAGACCGTTGGGTATGGAATCGGAAACGAGATGCTTGGCGGACACCGATTACAATTATCGCTCCAAGTAATTGGTTGTCTGAATGTGCTAGAGAAAGTATGTTGATGCGAGATTGGGATATTAATGTAATTCCAAACCCGATAAATACGGATTTATTTCGTCCACATCAAAAAGAATTATGTCGAGATATTTTAGGATTGCCTAAGGAAGTGCCTCTTATCCTTTTTGGAGCAATTGGTGGGAGCAAGGATCCAAGAAAGGGGTTTGACCTATTAATTGAGTCATTAAATAAACTACGCTCTTTTGAATCTTTGAACAACGCACATTGCGTTGTTGTTGGTCAAAGTAAGCCTATTATTGAACCTGAACTAAACTATCCAGTTCATTGGATGGGACACTTGCATGATGACCCTACTATGGTTTTAGCATATAACGCGGCTGATGTTGTTGTTGTTCCATCACGGCAAGAGAATTTGACGCAATCAGGTACAGAGGCGCATGCTTGTGGGACACCTGTTGTTGCATTTAATGTTACTGGTTTAGTTGATGTCATTAAAAATAAAGAAACAGGCTATCTTGCTATGCCATTTGATACTGAAGATTTAGCTAATGGAATACATTGGGTTCTAGAAGATGAACAACGACATGAGTCGCTATCTAATGAAGCAAGAAATAGAGCTGTCAACAATTGGAGTTCAGAAATTATAGTCCCAAAATACCTTTCTGTTTTTGAAAAATTAATTTAATGATAAAAGTGGACTCAATTTGTATGTGGATATTGTAATAATAAAATTATCATTGCATAGAATAAAAGCACTCTTCAAAATACTAATGAAATACTATAGAACAGTACGCAATATGACAATTAAACTTATTTCAAAACGGTTGTAATAAATCATCTGCTTTTAATCATTATTAAATATGATTCTAGACAATATTTTAAGTGAGATAAGCTTGGATTATGAGTTTTATTAAATATTATTTAACTTTATTAATCGCATTGTAGTCTTAGGAATATAAATAATATATCAAAATAACAATGGTTGAATCAATACCTTTAATTAGTGTGATTACAGTATGTTTGAACGCAGAAGAATATATTGAGCAATGTATTCTAAGTGTCATTAATCAAGAATATAAAGGTTATGAATATATTATTATTGATGGCGGCTCAAGTGATAGAACCGTTGAAATAATAAAAAAATATTCTAAATTTATTACATATTGGCATACACAGAAGGATGATGGTATCGGTGATGCTTTTAATCAAGGAGTGGAAGTTAGTAAGGGTAAATGGTTGTCATTTCTTAATTCAGATGATTTATATGCCGATAATTTAATTCTTAAATCAGTAGAACCATATTTAATAAACCATAATGAATTGGATGTTATTTTTGGCCAAATGAAAATAATTAATAGAAAACAAGATATAAATAAGGATGTGAGAATTATAGGAAGTAAATGGAACTGGAGTAAGCATAAAAAATATTCAATGATTCCTCATCCTGCATCATTCACAAACAGGGAATATTTTATCGCTAATGGAATGTTTGATGTCAGCTTCAGCATTGCAATTGATTATGAGTTATTCCTTAGAGTAGGCGCAAATTTAAAAACGCTATATATAAAAAAAGTTATTGCTTATATGAGAGATGATGGTATAAGCAAAAAAAATGTTAAAAGGAGTTTGTATGAGGGATATCAGGCACAAATTAAAAATAAAGTGTTAAGCCGATTTCATGCAATATTAATTCTTTTGATTTACTCAATGCGACATAATATAAAGATATTTATTAGACAATATAATAAATAGAAATTGTTTGTATAACTATTTTGTCACAGTAGAGCTGCCCTGATTAATATATCTTCCGGTAATTCTTATAAAAAAAGATTGATAGAAGTTAGGGTTAAAATTCTAGTTGATCCAATAGCAAAATGTTATTTAGAATTTGAGCCTCTTCGAATTATCCTCTAATGGAATTTATTAAGAATCTAAAGCCTGAATTTAAAAAATATTATATGGGTATAATTACAAATAAAAACACAAATATAAGAATAAATATTTATTTTTTATTACCATTATTAGGTACATGATTAATAAATATATTACTGACATTTGAGTTAAGGCCATAAAGAATGAGTATTAAGTGTAAATATTATCTATTAAATCTTGATGATGTGTAAACATGTCTAAAATAAAAACTATCGAGCAGAGATACATCGACCAAACATATTTAAGAGATAATCCAACATGGGACAATGAAGATGCTCCCTGGAAGGCTAAACATATCTATAACATACTGCAAAGAGTAAATGCTGAGCCTAAATCAATCTGTGATATTGGATGTGGAACGGGAGGAATACTTTTTGAACTCAATAAAAAATATCCAAATACAGAATTTAGTGGATACGATATATCTCCCAATTTAGAGGAGTTTTGGAAAAAGTACAGGGAATATGGCATTGAATTCCATCAAGGTAAGCTAGATCTAAGTCAATTGCCAATATTTGACGTTGTTTTGGTCATAGATGTTCTAGAGCATTTAGCCGATCCATTTACATTTCTTCAGTCTATACAGGGAAAAGCGAAATATTATGTTTTTCACATACCACTAGACCTTTCAGCACTATCAGTATTAAGAGAAAAACCCCTGGTTAATGTTAGGGGAAAAGTAGGTCACGTTCATTATTATACGAAAACTTTAGCATTGATGATGCTAGAGGAGGCAGGTTTCAATGTAAATTCATGGCATTACACTTCGGCGTATAAAACAGTACCAGTAAAAAATATTAAAACTAAATTAGCAATGATCCCAAGACAATTATTTCAAAGCATAAATAAAGATTTAGCTGTTAGAGTACTTGGTGGTGAAACATTAATGGTTTTAGCAAGCTTGTGAAACACTAAAGTTATGAGTAGTCAAACAAGGAAATTAATTGTGCATGCTCCCAATGTTCATCAAGGTGGTGGAAAAACACTTTTATTGCAACTATTAAAAGCGACTAAGGATAAATTATTAGTGGCGACGATTCTAGATCGTCGCTTGGTAATGCCGGAATGTCTTTCTGATGAGGTTAAAAGTATCTATGTGAAATCATCTCTGATGAGTCGAATAGTCGCTGAGTATCAGCTTGTTAAATTAGCAACTAAAACAGATGTAGTTTTTTGTTTTGGTAATTTACCTCCTATTCTAAGGTTGAATTCCGAGGTGGTTTTATTTATTCAAAACAGATATCTGGTAAACAATATGCCATTAAATGGTTTTTCTTTGAAATATAAGTTAAGAATCATTCTGGAACGCATTTGGCTTAAATCCTGTATCTCAAATGCTGACCGAATAATAGTTCAAACGAATAGTATGAAGAATTTAGTCTGGCGAAGCCTCAAGAGAAAGTCTGAAGTTATTCCTTTTTACACGTTCAACAAAATAACCAGTTATGACAGTAAAGTTTGCAACAAGAAATATGACTTCATTTATGTTGCAACAGGTGAGCCACAGAAGAATCATTACAATTTACTTAAAGCATGGGAAATTCTTGCTGAAGAAAAAATATTTCCTTCTTTATGTCTTACGTTGTCATATGAAAAATATCCTTCACTTGTCAATTATATTAATGATGCAAGTAAAAAAAATGGCTTGAATGTTGAAAATGTGACAGAAAAAGCATTCCAAGAAATGAATTTTCTATACAAAAGTTCTGGAGCATTAATATATCCATCAACTTTAGAATCATTGGGTTTGCCACTGATTGAAGCTGAACAAGCTGGAATCCCGATAATCGCTTCAGAGTTAGACTATGTGCGTGATATTGTTGAACCACACGAGACATTTGATCCATGTTCGCCATTATCAATCTCCAGAGCGGTTAAAAGGTTCTTGAGAATCAAAAATAACTCTGGATTGATAATGCCCGCTGAAAGGTTCTTGTTAGAGTTGATCCCAGAGCTGGGGAAATAGATAATTATAATGTACTCTAATGCGCTTTCATTTCTTTACACACGAATTAAGTTTTTAATATTCCCGGTTGCATTTTCATTGAATATGTTTTCAATAACAGCACTGTTAATAGCAGTAGGTGT
>JBFIIJ010000200.1:0-5065 GCA_041601315.1 Gammaproteobacteria bacterium | reverse complement strand
GAAACTTTTGTTCTGGTTTGTTCAGCAGTATCAACCGGAGTATCAAATTCAAATCGTGGAAAATTTTCATCACCCTGTTTAAGTGTCGTATGACTGGCGGTGAACATGACTCCATCTTCTACAGTTGGTTCCCATTTTGTATTCACAGCGACACTATTAATTTTTTCAAAATTGGTTGTGCGCCAGCCATCTGTTTCTTCATGTAATACACCAGCTTGCCAGGCAATATTCTTGTCTGGTAGGTAGCCATATACAGTCAGATCTCCATCTAGACTTTTCTGACTGCCATAAGTAATAGATGTGTTTCCTTCGATTCCGGGTTCTTCAAATAAACTTGTATAATCATTAAACGAATTAAAACTGTTTAAGTTTGCCGGTTGTAGAAGTCTTGCGAGTAATTGTTCTGATTGAAATACATATGTACGGTCTTCTTGTTCAAACATTGTTCCAGCATAAAAAATATGTGCGCTTGAATTCGTATAATCTTGTTTTATTGCATCTATCGCCTTTTTTTGTGCCCATGAATCCAGACCAAGTTGTACATATAAATCTGATAGATTTACATTTTTTACTGCCAGATCACGATCGAGTAAATAGTTTGAACGATAAACACCTCTATAATGATTAAGTGCTGAAGCACGGTTTAATGCAGCGATTGATTCCACTGGTCGATTAAGATCTCGTAAGATAATTGCACGGTATAATTCAGGTGTTGGATCATTGGGGTCAAGTTGCATAGCTCGTTGTAAAACATCTAAAGCTTTATTAAAGCGCTGGATTTGATAAAGCATTTTTCCCCAGTAACTGAGTAAAAGTGATCGTTGCGGCTCAAGTAAAACCGCTGCAGTAATTTCTTCCAATGCCTCTCCATACAATCCATGTCTCATATGTACCAGACTTAAACCGAGATAAGCATCCGCGCTATCCGGTTTTTCATTAAGAGACTGTCTGAATAATTGTTCAGCCTCAATAAGGTCTCTTTCAGCCAGTGCAATAAAACCAGATAGAGTTAAGGCACTACTATCGAAAGGCAATATTGTGCGTGCTTTTGTTATAGTTTCTCTAGCATCAAGCAGATGATCGCTGCCAAATTGTAACTTGGCTAACTGAACTAATGCATTGACATTATTTTCATCCAGTTCCAACGCTTTATTAACAGCTTTTATAGCCTTATCTATTTTAAATAATGATTGGTATGCAAGGCTAAGAATAAGATGAGCTGTTGGTGATGAGGGTGAAACTGCAATAGCATTTTTAGCCGCTTCCTGTGCCTGTTCATTTTCTCCTAAAACAATGGATGTGATAGCCAGTAATTGCGAGGCAATAGCACCTTGTTCGCCAGTTAATAAATTATCCAGTTTTGATTGTGCTTGTATGTAATTGGAATCGTGGAAATCAATATATGCATCCAGTAATTTTATTTGTGATTCGGAAGCATATTTTATTTTTGCTTCCGCTAATAATTGTTTAGCTGAAGCGGAGTCGTTATCTTCAAGATGTTGTACGATATCTTGAATGTAATTATTTAATTCATTTGAGTTAGAGTTTAATGATGCTAAATCATTCGCTTTGAATAAAGCGGGTACATCAAGTACCCATTGCACACTACTTTTTGTTTCAATCAGTAGTCGTTTAACTAGAGCTGCCCCTGGCTTTGCTATTACTTCTTCACCTTCTGAAACATTTAATTTTCCAAGCGGATTCCAGGCTTCTATCATGCCTTCAAGAACGACAATATTGACACTTTGATCCGGATTGATTTTTAAATTGATTTCCGTTCCACGAATACCAGCAGAGACGACCGGTGTATTCACATCCAGATGTATTTCAGTATTCTTATTACGTAACCAAATTTCTCCAGATTCCAGATTATAAATTGATTTAGCTTTTGTTAAGCCTGTTTTTATGAGACCTCGTAATTTTATCCAACCTGATGTTTGCGCAACTTCTTTGAGTTGAAGTTTACTGTTGCGATTAATCTGCAGCAAAGTTTCATCTGCCATGAGTAATGCGATTTTTGAGTTTGCTCCAGTACGAATTTCATCTCCGGCAAATAACGATTGATTAACTTTAGCGACTAACCAGTTCGAAGTGACATTGTTACGTACTTCAACATTGCCATTGATGCTTATTATTTTAGCAACCGGATCGGCTGCGAAAGCAGACGCGCAGACAAATAGCAAAAAACAAATAACAATAGATTTGCTAATTGAATCTTGAAAATGCAAGTAACAGTGCTTTGCTGATAACATTACTTAAAACACCCTGTTTATATTATTAGTCCTAATTTATGAAAATATTATATTAATTCAAAGACATTGATAATGTTATTTGTTCACATTAATAGATATATATTGCATATACCGTAGAGAATACGTGTGGAATCTTATAACATCCATCAATAATTTTAATTATATTACGCATTAAAAAGTGACTGTAGATAATGGATAATGACACAGATATTAATGAGCTCAGGGAAGCTTCGTCTAACCGTATAAAAATACGGGCATACATTACCCTGCTTGGCATGGCCATTTTGTGCAATTTTATAGCAGACAAGCAATCACTGTTTTTGAATATGGAATATAAAAACTATGACCTTTTTCTAAAAATAAGTAATCAAATCAATCCACCATCAATTCCTGAAAATATTGTCATTGTTGCAATTGATGAACCCAGTATGCAAGAATTTAATTTGCAATGGCCATGGCCAAGGAAATTACATGCTAATTTAACGACCAAACTCCATGAAGCAGGTGCAGCGATCATTGGGTTTGATATCGTTTTTTCTGAACCTAGCGATCAAGAATCAGATACGTATTTTGCTGAAGCGTTGGGAAAATCAAATAATGTTGTGCTTGCAGAAGATATTGAAGTTATAAAAGAAAATAATTATCAGTTTATAACCGCAGTTTCACCTATTCCAGTTCTGGAAAATGCAGTAATGAGTACAGGACTCGTCTGGATATCTCTTGATGAGGATGGCTTTGTAAGACGTATAAAATTAAATCAATCAGAAAAACGACCGTTTTCAATGGTTGTGGCTGATAAATATTTAAACATAACAGAACAAAGTTCAAATTTACTGATTAATAAAACACCAAATCCAGTGCTGATAAATTATTTGGGAGTACCTCGTTCGATAAAGACGGTCTCTTATTATCAGGCTCTAAATTATAATAAGTGGTTAGGTAATGATTTCTTTAAAGATAAGATAGTATTAATCGGTATTAATCTGGCAGCAGCGCCGAATCATAAAGTACAAGATCATTTTTTCTATCCCTTTCTAACAACGGCAAACCAACAAATTTCAGGTGTTGAAATTCATGCTAATCTAATTGATACACTACTTCGCCAACGTTTTATTAATGAAACCCCAATAATTGTTCAATGGTTGATATTTATGGTTGCGCTATTACTAGGTGCCTATGCTTTAGTGCGTCAACATCATTGGTTAGGTTCATTATTGTTTTGCGGTTTATTAATTATTTTCTATTGTCTGCATTTGTATTTATTTATCAGTTTAAGTTTAACCAGCAATGTAGTGACACCACTGTTGTGTCTGATTTTATTTTTATTCTCAGAACGTGTTTATAGTTATGCCTATGTTGACCGTGAAAAAAGATTTATTAAAAAGGCATTTTCACATTACCTCTCTCCTGCAGTGGTAAGTCAGCTTATTGAAAATCCAAAGAGATTGAATCTTTCCGGTGAATATTTTGAAACGACAGTCTTGTTTACAGATCTTGTTGGTTTTACAACCATCTCTGAAGAGATGGAACCGATGAAACTGAGAACATTGCTGACTGAATACTTTGGTGAAATGGTCGATGTTATGCTGGAAAACAAAGGCACGCTCGATAAATTTATCGGTGATGCCATGATGTGCTTCTATGGTGTTCCTATTCGCGCTAATGAGCATGCCAAACAAGCGGTATCCACAGCATGGGAAATGCAACAACGCTTAACAGCACTTAATAAAGAATGGGTTGTACGTGGTTTCCCCGAAATCAATATGCGTATCGGTGTAAACAGCGGACGTGTCGTTGCGGGAAACATGGGTACAAAAAATGTATTTAACTACACCATCATGGGTGATCCGGTAAATTTAGGCGCACGGCTTGAGTCGGCGAATAAACAATACGGCACAAACATCATGTTAGGTGAAACTACAAGAGAATTAGTAAAAGACGACTTTCATTTACGTTGTCTGGATTACATTCGAGTTAAAGGAAAAAATAAGCCTGTATCTGTTTATGAACTACTGGGACCGAAAGGCACCTTAGATGAGCAAAGTATAAAAAAATATAAGCTTTATGAAGCAGCATTCGAAGAATATACAAAGCAAAATTTTCAAGCAGCAATAAATCTGCTTGATCAATTATTGGAATCTAGTCCAGATGAACCAGCAGAAATATTAAAAAAACGTTGTTACATATATATAACTGCACCACCTAAAATAGATTGGGATGGTGTCTATACGTTGACAAGGAAATAAAGTTAAAAAAATAAAATACGTTACCATAGTGCAGGTAAATTCTTGAGTAGGATAATCCGCTTTCCTTTATAGGAAATATATTCACCATCTTTAAGCGTATTAATAATACGATTGACCATTTCTCTCGAAGATCCAACACGATTCGCAATATCTTGTTGAGTAAATTCTTCAGTGATGAGTTGCCCATCTTCATTTTGTGCCGATTCAACCAATAATTTTGCAATTCTTCCATAGACATCAAGTAGCGCCATATTCCCAAGATTTTCAGAAAGCGCAATAACTCTCGACACCAGTCCACGAATTAAACTTAGATTGATCTCTGGGTGGGTATTCAAGAATTCCATGAAGTCTTCTCTGGTAATAAGACAACACTCTGTATCTTCTACCGCAACCACTGAAGCAGAACGATCGGTATCACCTAATAAGGCCAATTCTCCGAAATACTCTCCTGCTCCCTGAGTGTTGAGCACGATTTCCTTACCATTTTCATCGGCAATAAAAACATCCACTTTTCCCGACTTAATAATATACAGAGAGGCAGCTTCCTCACCGCGTCGAATGATGATT
>JBFIIJ010000199.1:0-5075 GCA_041601315.1 Gammaproteobacteria bacterium | reverse complement strand
TTTCGTAATCTCAACTACCCAATGGATTGGCAAGCAATTATTGATTATGTGGGCACCCCGGCAATCCTAAAAGATATCCATACTGGCGGCCGGCGCACAGCACAACGTGTCCATAATGTTGATCAATTAATTGAAAAACTAAAAAAAATAGTTCGTGTTGAAGAAAAAGATATTGATCGATTTAAAAAAACACTTAAGAAAAAAAGACGGTTTGAAAATGTGGCATTACGTTTAAACTTAAATGAAGAAGAAGTTGCCTTATTTGCTGTGAATCGCCATCGATTTCCTGGTGTGGATGTTGTTGCAGGTTTAAACAGGTTTTATCCATTAGGAGAAGAATTAGTACATACCATTGGTTATGTTGCACGTATTGATGAAGATGATATTAAACAACTCAATGCTTCAAATTATAGTGGTACATCGCATATTGGAAAGTTGGGAATAGAAAAATCATACGAATCTTTTTTACACGGTGAAGTAGGATACCAACAAGTTGAAGTGAATGCACAAGGCCGATTGATTCGTATTCTTGATCGAACTGCACCAAAGCCGGGAGAAAATCTTCATTTAACAATTGACCTTTCCTTACAAAGAATCGCTATAGAAGAATTGAAAAATAAAAAAGGTGCTATTGTTGCAATCGATCCTGTAAATGGTGACGTTTTAACTTTTGTTAGTTCTCCCGGATATGACCCAAATAAATTCGTTAATGGCATAGACAATAAATCATATCAGGCATTATTAACATCAAAGGAGAAACCCTTAATAAACCGTGTTACGCGCGGAACCTATCCTCCCGGTTCTACAATAAAACCTTTTCTGGGTTTGGTTGCTTTGGACAATGGCGTACGAAATCTAAATGATGAGTCATGGTGTCCTGGATGGTATTCGTTAAAAGGGCATGAACATCGATACCGTGATTGGAAAAAACAGGGGCATGGCCACACTGATTTGCATAAAGCAATTATGCAGTCATGCGATGTTTTCTTTTATATTCTTGCCTATGAACTCGGAATTGATCGTATTTATGAAGGTCTATCAAAATTTGGTTTTGGTAAACATAGCGGTATAGATATAGAAGGTGAAGCAAAAGGCCTATTACCTTCACAAGAATGGAAACGAGAAGCTTTAGGTCAGGCATGGTATCCAGGAGAAACATTAATTATGGGAATTGGTCAGGGTTATGCTTTATCGACACCGTTGCAACTTGCCAAAGCTACGGCTTCGTTAGCTAATAGAGGTAATGTTGTTCGTCCTCGTTTGGTGTCTAGCACCAGTAATTCTATTACTGCCGAAGTAATAGAGTTGCCCGTTATATATGAAGAAAAAATCATTATAAATAATGAAAAACACTGGGATGACATTATAAATTCAATGAGAGATGTTGTGCATGGTGCCGGTGGTACTGCATGGCGTAGTGGGTTAAATGCGAAATACGAGTTCGCAGGTAAAACAGGTACGGCACAAGTTATTGGGATCGCGCAGGACAAGGAATATAAAAAAGAAGAGATTGCCGAAGAGTTTCAGGATCACGCTTTGTTTGTTGCGTTCGCCCCTGTCGAGTCACCACGTATTGCGATAGCTATCATTGTTGAAAATGGTGGCGGCGGTTCAAAAACAGCAGCGCCTATTGCCCGCAAAATGTTTGATCAATTCATGAATGACCAGAGCATAAATTAAGGGCTACATACGTTATGGAAGAACAGAGCTTAAGTCAGCGTTTACATATTGATTTTCCGTTATTGCTAGCGATTATTATTTTATGTCTCATAGGTTTAGTTGTTCTATACAGTGCCGGTGGTCAGGATATTGATTTGGTTTACAGGCAAGCGGTAAAACTAACGATTGCCCTGTTAGGTATGGTGGTTATTGCGCAATTACCTCCAGCGGTAATTGAGCGTTGGTCATGGTGGTTATTTGTTTTTGGGGTTTTTTTATTGATACTGGTTATTTTTTATGGAGATGTTGGTAAGGGTGCGCAACGTTGGCTGGACTTAAAAATTTTCCGTTTCCAACCATCTGAGTTAATGAAGTTAACGGTTCCTATGATAGTGGCATCGTACCTTGCCGATAAATCATTGCCGCCGAAGTTTTCATGGGTGATAGTGGCCTGTGTATTAATCACGATACCAGTATTGTTAATTGCTAAACAACCGGATTTAGGAACGGCCTTATTAGTCGCGACAGCCGGATTTGCTATACTTTTTATTGCGGGAATTTCATGGCGTTTATTAATGTCAATGGGTGTTCTGGCTGCAGCGTGCGCTCCCATTCTTTGGTATTTCATGCATGATTATCAAAAGCGTAGAGTATTAACGTTATTGAATCCGGAACAAGATCCTTTGGGTGCGGGTTATCACATAATACAATCAAAAATTGCGATTGGATCTGGCGGATTTTATGGCAAAGGCTGGCTAAACGGCACACAGTCGCATCTTGAGTTTTTGCCGGAAAGGTCGACAGATTTTATTTTTGCAGTATTTTGCGAAGAATTCGGAATGTTAGGTGTGTTATTACTATTATGTGTCTATCTGTTCATTATCTCACGAGGATTGTATATTGCGGTCAATGCACAAAGTACCTACGGACGTTTATTAGCAAGCGGGTTAACGCTTACCTTTTTTGTTTATATTTTTGTCAATATGGGTATGGTCACAGGACAACTTCCTGTCGTAGGAGTACCTCTTCCTTTAATAAGTCATGGTGGAACTTCTATGGTAACATTGATGGCAGGTTTTGGTATTTTAATGGCGATACATACTCATAGACGTTTTCTATCATTCTAAAATTATATGTATAAATTAAAGATTATATTTTCAGTTATTTTTTGTCTGGGATTTTATAGTTCTCAGCAAAATATTTTGGCCGCTACTCCGTCTAATAATAAAGTTTCTGTATCGCAAGGTGAGTTTATTGCTGAGATGGTAAAGAGACATAATTTTGATGAAGCAAGTTTAACTAAAGTCTTAAAACAAACTATTGTTTCTCAAACTATTCTTGATGCAATATCAAAACCTGCAGAAAAAAAATTAACCTGGCACAAATATCGCCAAATATTTATACAGGAAAAAAGAATTAATGAAGGCGTTGCATTTATGCAAAAGAATTCAGCCAAACTTGGAGAAGCAGAAAAAAAGTTTGGTGTCCCGGCAGAGATCATCACAGCGATAATTGGTGTTGAAACATTTTATGGCCGAATAGCCGGGAGTTATCGTGTTGTAGATGCACTTAATACTCTGGCATTTCATTATCCGAAACGTTCTGATTTTTTTCGTTCTGAATTTGAGCAATTTCTTCTTCTTGCACGAGAGCAGAAATTCGATCCTAATTCGCTAAAAGGATCTTATGCCGGAGCGATGGGGATGCCTCAATTTATTTCGAGTAGTTATCGACATTATGCAATTGATTTTGACAGCGATAATGTTATTGATATTTGGAATAACCCGAATGATGCTATTGGTAGTGTGGCGAACTATTTTGTTGAGCACGGCTGGAAAAAAGGAAAACCAGTTATTGTCAAAGTGCATGTAGAAGGTGATAGCTACAAACAAGCGTTAAAAGACGGTTTGGAGTTGGATATAAATGCATCCGATTTAGACAAGTTCGGCATTAAGTCGAACTCAATTTTCGAAAAAAATGAAAAATTAAAGTTGTTTGAGTATGAACTGGAAAACTCTAATGAATACTGGCTTGCACACAAGAATTTTTATGCGATTACACGATATAATCACAGTCACCTATATGCAATGGCGGTATTTCAACTAGCTATGGAAATTAAAGAACGTAGTAAAAAATAATAAAAATGTATTTTTCAATTAATAACAAAAAAACACTGATTTGTTTGTCCATCGTTGCCAGTTCGTTTCTGTCAGCGTGTGGCAGTGTAAAAATTGTGCCAACATCAGATGACGCTGCACCAAGTAAACAAGTTGATGTTTCCAAAATTCCTAATGCGGTACCTAAAAATGAACCCAAAAGCCGTTATGGTAATCCCAAATCGTATGTTGTTTTTGATAAGCGTTATTATGTGATGGAAAACAGTAAAGGCTTTGTCGAAAAAGGCATTGCCTCATGGTATGGGACCAAGTTTCACGGCAGGCGGACGTCAAGTGGTGAGACTTATGATATGTACGCCATGACAGCGGCACATAAAAACTTACCGCTTCCAACCTATGTCAAGGTGACTAATCTCAACAATGGTAAATCTGTTATTGTTAAGGTTAATGACCGCGGTCCCTTTCATGAAAATCGAATTATCGACCTTTCTTATACGGCAGCAATTAAACTGGATATAATAAAAAAAGGGACAGGACTGGTTGAAGTTAGGGCTGTCCAGCCAGGCGAAACTATACCGGTTAATTCAGATGAAGGAGCTCCCGTAAAAACACCTTCAGCATCTCATGATAATGGCGGTTTTTATATTCAAGTTGGTTCTTTTGGTCAATTAGCTAATGCTGAAAGTTTGCAGCAAAAGCTGGGGCCTTTGGGCGAGCATTTAATTAAAGTTAGTCAAGCGATTGTAGATGGTGAAACCTTGTATAGGGTCCGAATAGGTCCGTTAACAGATATTGACTATTCTGATTCGATTACTAATAAACTGGAAAGTTACGGTGTATTTGAACATCGTATTGTTGTTAATTAAAAATTATAAAAAAATCATGATTTCAAGACTTATTAAAATCACATTTGTTTTTCTATTTCTTTCAGTAAATAGTCAGTCTCTTATTGCCGAATCAATGATAGTACCTGCGCCACCTAAAATTAAAGCTTCTTCATATTTAGTTATGGACTTTAATAGTGGAAAGTTACTTGTAGAGGAAAACAGTGATCTAAGATTGCCGCCGGCAAGTTTAACTAAAATGATGACAGCCTATGTTGTATCAAGTGAACTGGCTAATGGAAAAATATCGCTAGAAGATGAAGTGCTGGTTAGTGAAAAAGCATGGAGAACTGAAGGTTCCAGAATGTTCATTGAAGTTGGTAAAACAGTTAAGCTTGATGACTTATTACATGGTGTGGTTATACAGTCAGGTAATGATGCCAGTGTCGCTTTAGCAGAATATATTTCCGGGACG
>JBFIIJ010000198.1:0-5083 GCA_041601315.1 Gammaproteobacteria bacterium | reverse complement strand
CTATCCGTGTCCACACCACCTAAAGTTACTTCTGCCGTTCGATAGCCTTCTGTTCCTGAAGGTTTTAATTCCCAAATAGATAAATTTGTCGCAATCTCTTTTAAAATTTTATCCGGTATATCAGCAATGTATTTATCACGCCAACTAGACCAGAACAACGCTTCAAGTTCTTGCGCTAATTTTTTAGTCAACAGTTGCGAAAACAGGTTTCGCAATAACAAGGTGGGTTTTTCTTTTTTTGTATTATTAATAAATGCCCCAATTTCTTTATTTGGAAATAAATTGATATAAATACTCTCGCCTGACTTCCAGTAGCTGGATAATTGCAATGCGGCGGGACCGCTTAAACCTCGGTGCGTAAAAAGAATATTCTCGTGAAATTGCTTTTTTTCAGTTGATAGAATTACATCTTGCGAAACACCACTTAATCGTTCAAATATAATTTTATACTGATCACTAAACGTAAACGGCACTAATCCGGCCCGAGTAGTAAGGACAGGAAGATTGAATTGCTTTGCAATCTTATAAGCAAAATTGGTTGCGCCCATTTTTGGAATAGATAAACCACCCGAAGCAATTACCAGACTTTGCGCTTCAAATTCTCCCTGATTAGATTCCAGTTTGAATTTCGTATTGGTCTCATCATCTTTGCTAAAAGGTGTGATTGAACTAACCTCACAATGTTTACGAATCTGCACCCCCGCTAGTTCACATTCCTTTAATAACATCGCCAGAATTTCCTTGGCCGATCCTTTGCAAAACAATTGACCATGTTTTCGTTCTTCATAAGCAATCCCATGCTTTTCTACTAAGGATATAAAGTCCCATTGTGTATAACGACTTAATGCGGATTTACAAAAATGTGGATTACCGGAAAGAAAACACTCGGGCTCAATATTCAGGTTTGTGAAATTACATCGGCCACCACCTGACATTAATATTTTCTTGCCGACTTTATTGCTACTATCCAAAAGCAATACACGACGACCACGTTGAGCCGCTGTAATGGCGCACAATAATCCCGATGCGCCACCGCCAATAATGATGACGTCAAATATCATTTATTTTACAAACGTAAATAACTTTTATAAGAAAGAACAAATGTAATCAGAAACTTCTAATGCACGAATATCAAAGGATGACTTTCCTGGCACATTAAATTTTCCACCGTCATTAACCTTTATCCAATCATCAGTTTCATTCAAGCGATATTCAACCGTCCCCTGTGTAATTTCCATCAATTCAGGCGCATCCGTATTAAAATGATATTCACCCGGCAACAATATACCTAACGTCTTTTTTGACCCGTCAGGAAAAAGAATGGTTCGGCTAGTCACTTTTCCATCAAAATAGATATTTGCTTCTATCACAACAGATACATCATCAAATGTACTCACGTTAATACTCCAAAAGGTAAATAAAAGAAGCGGTATAATATACCCAAGATACTTAAAAATGCAGGTTTATAGCACCTCTGTTTTCATCCAGATCTTCGTCGCCTAGAGCGCCTACTGTTGGTGCTCCTCCTTACAGGGAGCGGCCATGCGCGTCGTCGCGCCTAGCTCTGAATAAAAACAAACGCACTCTAAATCCGGCATTTCCAAGTATCTTGGGTATTCCGTAATATTTTCAAAACATTAAATTCAACGATGATCGATATAAAACAAATTGAATCCGAGCTTGGTATTAATACCGAAGCCGCGATTATTGAACAAATTAAGCATCCTGTTCTGGATGAACAAGACTTTCAGCTCCATATTAAACGTGATGATCTATTACATCCCATCATCTCCGGAAATAAATGGCGAAAGCTAAAATACACATTGCTATTTGCCTTAAAAAACAACCATCAACACCTCATCAGCATGGGTGGGGCTTATTCAAACCACTTACATGCGCTCGCCTATATCGGCCATAAACTGAATATCAAAACAACCGGTTTGATACGAGGAGAACAACCCGAAAATGAAAACCAGACATTATCTGATTTAAGAAAATGGGGCATGACACTGGAATTTGTCAACCGCAGTGCATTTCGTGATCTTAGAAAATATCGCACACATAACGATAAACTGGAAAAACAATATGGTGGTTTCTGGATACCGGAAGGCGGTTCAAATGAATTTGCCTTAAATGGTGTGACTGAAATATTAAATGAAATTAATATCGAGTTCGATACATTAGCAATAGCTTGTGGAACAGGCACAACCTTTGCCGGTTTAGCAAAAGCACTCCCCGAGAAAAAGAGAGCACTTGGATTTTCTTCGCTTAAGGGCGGAGGATTTCTTGAAAAAGACGTAAAAAAATTAATAAAAAATAACTCGCTAACAAATTGGTCAATTAACTTTGATTACCACTTTGGTGGTTTTGCAAAAACAAATGATGAATTACTTTCATTCATGAAAGAGTTTCAAATCTACAACAACATACCACTGGAGCCGGTATATAACGGTAAAATGTTATTTGGATTAATAGATATGGTAAAAAAAGAATATTTTAAAAAAGGTTTAAACATTATTGCGATTCATACTGGTGGATTACAGGGAAATAGAGCATAAACTCATTTTAAATATTTATTTTCTTATTTAATTTCTGAATATTTGAATATCTCAATTATTTTTTTTCGCATCTTGTATATTTCTAACATTGCTAATATCACTTACCCCTGCCAACAATTCTTTAAACGGTTCAGGTTTACCAATCCCGTAACCTTGAACATAGTCAACGCCGATTTCTTTCAAGATATTTTTAATTTCATCATTTTCTACAAATTCAGCGATCGTTTTCATGCCCATTACATGACCAATCTCATTAATTGATTTAACCATGGCATAGTCGATCGGATCATCTGCAACGTCTTTCACAAACATCCCATCAATTTTCAGATAATTAACCGGTAAGTTTTTTAAATAACCGAATGAAGACAAACCACTACCAAAATCATCTAGGGCAAACTGACAACCAAGCACTTTCATTTTTGAAATGAACTGGTTGGCAACTTTCAAATTAGAAATAGCAGCAGTTTCTGTTATTTCAAAACAGATTTTTTCTGGTTTTATTTCTGAATTCATCATTTGCTTAACAACAAAAAGCTGGAAATCTTCATCGGCTAGAGATTGACCGGAAAGGTTAATGGAAATTAAATTAATATTATTGAAAGCAACCGGGTGATCAACTAATAATTTAAATGTATTTTTTACCATCCAACGATCTATTTTAGAAATAATATTATAGCGTTCAGCAGCTACTAGAAAAGAACCCGGCGGTATAATTTCTCCTTTTTCACCGTACATTCTAATAAGTAGTTCATAGTGTTTATCGGTATAGTTTTCAATGGACAATATCTCTTGAGCATAGATACAGTACAGATCATCTTCAAGAGCTTGATTAATACGTTCGACCCATTGCATCTCACCATGGCGAATCGCAATGTCTTTATCATCAGCATGATAGACATGAATACGATTACGTCCGTTTTCCTTTGCTTGATAACAAGCCGTATCAGCGAAACTCAATAAATCCGTTAGATTAGTTATGTTCTCTTTAACTGGAACAAGACCAATACTCACTCCGACTTTAAATTTATGTCCATCCCATGAAAAATGATAATCTCGTATTGCTTTTTGAATTGCATTAACAACACGATGTGCATCATCTAATGAACAATGTTCCATTAATATTCCAAATTCATCACCCCCAAGACGCGCTAATGTATCGCGATGTCTTATAGTTTGTTTAAGCATTAAACCGAGTTGACGTAACATTTCATCACCTGCGGCATGTCCACAAGTATCATTAATGACTTTGAATTGATCCAGATCTAGATAACATAACGCATGTTCATCTACATTGTGTTCAAATAACGAAAGTAATCGTTCTACACGACGTTCAAATTCTCTTCGATTAACCAGCCCGGTTAAAGCATCATGTGTTGCTTGATAACTGAGTATTTTCTCTGTCTTCTTGCGTTCAGTAATATCTATAATAGCTCCTATCATAGTTAAAGCTTTGTCATCACCCCAACGGGTTTCACCTCTGGCATCCCAATATCGTATATCTCCATCTTTCCTGACAATTCGATATTCTTCGCGCCACGAAGTATGTACTTTAAGATTTTTATCCAGATTATTTACCACACGATCACGATCTTCAGGATGTATAACACTTTGCCAAGCATCAATAGTTCTAGGAAATTCTCCGGGTTTATACCCTAATTGTTTGTCGATATCACCAAACCAGTTATGTATTCCAGCAACAATATCCCACTCCCATAAAATGTCATAAGACAGGTATGAAGCAATACGAAATCTTTCTTCACTTTCTTGTAGAGCAGCATTAATAGATTTTATTTTTTTAAAAATAGGCCCAATGAAATAGACACCTAAAACCATTAAAACGGAGATAGTTAAGGCAACTAACTCTGCAGTAAGATCAGCAGAATACACGCTGCCTTCCGTCAATGTACGATACAAAGTAATGGATCGTCTTACACCCATTAATGTCATGGCAGCGGCAATTAAAGACCAGGCTTTCCATCTGCCTGTTTCATTTATAAGACGCACGGACAAGAGTGCAGCCGTAAATTGCAAGATGGCAGAAAGACAGAGTATAAACGCAGACATTAACTATTTCCCTACAGTGAACATCTGAATTAGTATAGTTAAAATTATCAGACTATTGTGAAAACATAACAAATATGTGAGTTTCTAGATATTTTTTATCTATGAATATATTTCGAGTCAAGCAAAGCTATTCCACTTGATGTATTAGCTTCAGAATTGCATCACCATGTCGGTTTACCAGCTTTTCACTGACTTTATCAATTTTTAAAAACTCTGATTTATTTTCAAACGAGCCTTTTGCCATTTCAATCATTGCATGATCGGCTAGTATCCATTTTCTTGGTCGGTTTCTTTCGCGCGCTGTAATTTCTCGCCAGGCCGCAAGTTTTTTAACAGCATCCAGTTGCTTACCTTTTAACCTTTTAGCAGCAAATATTTTTTTCCACATTAGTTCCGGGTCGGGTTGATAGGTTTCCGGTTTCGCTAACTTTTCTAGTTGCGCGTTAAAGTCATGCAGGTTT